>DASYPG010000460.1:0-18514 GCA_036006885.1 Burkholderiales bacterium
CGTAGTTTCGAGCGCAATTCCCAAGTTAAGCTCGGGGCTTTCACACTCGACTTGCAGCGCCGCCTGCGCACACTTTACGCCCAGTAATTCCGATTAACGCTCGCACCCTACGTATTACCGCGGCTGCTGGCACGTAGTTAGCCGGTGCTTCTTCTTACGGTACCGTCATCCACGCGAGTTATTAGCGCGCGCGATTTCGTTCCGTCCGAAAGTGCTTTACAACCCGAAGGCCTTCTTCACACACGCGGCATGGCTGGATCAGGCTTGCGCCCATTGTCCAAAATTCCCCACTGCTGCCTCCCGTAGGAGTCTGGGCCGTGTCTCAGTCCCAGTGTGGCTGGTCGTCCTCTCAGACCAGCTACCGATCGTCGCCTTGGTGGGCTTTTACCCCACCAACTAGCTAATCGGGCATCGGCCGCTCCTCTCGCACAAGGCCCTTGCGGGTCCCCTGCTTTCCTCTCACGAGCTCATGCGGTATTAGCCAGTCTTTCGACTGGTTATCCCCCACAAGAGGACACGTTCCGATG
The DNA here is from genome assembly GCA_036006885.1 of Burkholderiales bacterium. Lineage (GTDB taxonomy): Bacteria > Pseudomonadota > Gammaproteobacteria > Burkholderiales > SG8-39 > SCGC-AG-212-J23. Next base: position 528 of record DASYPG010000460.1, read on the forward strand.
CATTACTCACCCGTCCGCCGCTCGCCGCCAGGGTTGCCCCCGCGCTGCCGCTCGACTTGCATGTGTAAGGCATGCCGCCAGCGTTCAATCTGAGCCAGGATCAAACTCTTCAATTAAAAGCTTGACCTGCAAATTACTTACTGCTGTGCATCACTCAAAGTAAACGAGGTTTACTTCTCTGTGAGCACTTGCTAGATGCTTTGCCGCTTGCAGTTAGGACCCATATAAGACCATAAGGTCCAACGAATACCTGCGCGCGGCGCCATCAGCTCAAGCGCCCACACTTATCGGCTGCGAATTGTTAAAGAGCGAGCACCCCGAGGGTGCGTTACAGCAAGTTGGTTGCGGGGATAGGATTTGAACCTATGACCTTCGGGTTATGAGCCCGACGAGCTGCCAGACTGCTCCACCCCGCGCCCGAGAAACGCCTAGCTGAGCCAAATATTATAGCGATCCGCTGGAGGGGGTGTCAACGATTTGTGACTTTCCTCAGTCGAGCGTCGCTCCGCTGAGACGGATCACGCGCACCCATTTTTCAGATTCGACCTTGATCCAGCGCTGGAATTCCTGCGGCGAACCAGCGACGACGTCGAATCCCTGCTTCCCGAGGAGCTCGCGCACCTCGGGGCGCTGCATTCCGCGCGTGGTCTCGCTCGTAATCCGATCAACTACCTCCCGGGGAAGTCCCGCGGGCGCCCCCAGCCCAATCCAAGCGAGCGACTCGAGCTGCGGTAGACCCAGTTCGGCGACGCTCGGCACGTCCGGGGCGAGGCTGCCGCGCTTGAGCGCGGTGACCGCTAACGCGTTCATCCTGCCCGCCTTCACATGCGGCAGCACGCCCGGAACGATCGCAAACATGGCGTGGATGTTCCCGGCCAGCAGGTCGGTCACCGCCGGCGGAAACCCCTTATACGGAACGTGCACGAGGTCCACGCCGGCATCGCTTTTCAGCAGCTCCATCGTGAGGTGCGAAGCGCTGCCGGCGCCCACCGAGCCGTAGGAGAGCTTGCCCGGATTGCGCTTCGCGTACTCGACAAAACCCTTGAAGTCCTTCAGCCCGAGCGACGGATGGACCACCAGCATCTGCGGCGCCGTGGCGAGAAGCGAAAGCGGCGCGAGATCCTTGTCCGGATCGAACGGCATCGTCTTGTAGAGCGCCTTGTTGATCGCGAACACGCCGTTGGTGCTGACGAGCAGCGTATAGCCGTCTGGCGCCGCCTTCGCAACCGCATCGGCGCCGATGTTGCCGCCCGCGCCGGCGCGGTTCTCGACGACGAAGGGCTGGCCCATCGCCTCCTGCAGGCGGCTGGCGAGCGCGCGGCCGACGATGTCGGGCGTCGAGCCGGGTGGGAACGTGACGATCATCCGGACCGGCTTCGAGGGATAGCTCTGCCCCGACACGGGAGCGGCGAGCGCGATGAAGAGCAAAAGCAGAAACCGCATCAGATCCTCTCCCGCCTCAGATTCTTTCCGTTTCTCCGCCGCGCGGCTGCCACACCAGGAGGCGCCGCTCGGCGAGCGTCACGACCCAGTCGAGCACCAGCGCGAACGCCGTCAGCACGAGGATGCCGGCGAACACCGAATTGATGTCGAAAGTGCCTTCGGCCTGCAGGATCACGTAGCCGACGCCTTCGGCGGAGCCCAGGTACTCGCCGACCACCGCGCCGACGAAGGCGAGCCCGACCGAGTTGTGCAGGCTCGCGAACACCCAGCTCATGGCGCTCGGCAGGTACACGTGGCGAAGAAGCTGGCGCTCGGACGCGCCCAGGATGCGAGCGTTCGCCAGCACCGTGTGGCTCACCTCGCGCACGCCCTGGTAGACGTTGAAGAACACGATGAAGAAGACGAGCGTCACGCCGAGCGCCACCTTCGAGGCCATGCCCAGTCCGAACCAGACGCCGAAGATCGGCGCGAGGATCACGCGCGGCATCGAGTTCAGCGCCTTGATATAAGGGTCGAGGAGCGCCGACGCCGTGGGGCTGAGCGCGAGCCACAGCCCCATGGCCAGCCCGAGGACCGTGCCGACCACGAAGGCCATCAGCGTCTCGAGGAGCGTCACCCAGAGATGGCGGTAGATGAAGCCGGAGGCAAACCAGGTCCACATGCGCTCGAACACCTTGAGCGGCTCGCCGAAGAAGAAGGCCGCCTTGTCCGGGTTGTCGAAGTAGATCGGCGGCAGCAGCGTCGGGCTCGTGGCGACATGCCAGACCACGAGCAGCGCCGCGAACAGGCCGAGCTGCCACCAGCGCAGGCTCCTACTGATTCTGGCGGGCATAGCTCTTGAGCACCTCGGCCTTCATGGCGTGCCAGATTCGCGTGTGGAGCTCGATGAAGCGCGGCGTCAGCCGCACCTCGGCCACGTCCCGCGGCCGCGGCAGGTCGATGGCGAACTCGCCGATCGGGTGCGCCTCCGGACCGGCCGAGAGCACCACCACGCGGTCGGAGAGCGAGATCGCCTCCTCGAGGTCGTGCGTGATGAACACCACCGACTTCCTGTTCGCCGACCAGATCTCGAGCAGCTGGTTCTCCATCAGGTGGCGCGTCTGGATGTCGAGCGCCGAGAAAGGCTCGTCCATGAGGATGATCTGCGGATCGAGGATCAGCGTCTGCGCCAGCGCGACGCGCTTTCGCATGCCGCCTGAGAGCTGGTGCGGATAGCGCGCGCCGAAGCCGGCCAGGCCGACCCGCCGCAGCCAGGCCTCGCCCTGCTGTCTCGCTTCTTCCTTTTCAAATCCTCGAAATTCCAGCCCCGCCGTGACATTGCCAAGGGCAGTGCGCCACGGCATGAGCGCCTCGGTCTGGAAAAGGTACCCTGCCCTGCGGTTCAGGCCGGCAAGCGGCTCCCCGGAGACGCGCACCGTCCCCGCCGAGGGCTGGAGCAGGCCGACCGCGACGTTGAGAAGCGTCGACTTGCCACAGCCGGTGGGGCCGACGACCGAAACGAACTCACCCGGCGCCACCCGCAGCGTGGTGTCGCGGATCGCGGTGTAGCGCGTGCCGTCCTGCGACACGAACGTCACGCGCACGGCCTCCAGCGAGAGCGCCGCGTGCATCTCCCCTTCCATCCCCTAGTACTTCTTGTCGAGCTTCGCGTGCGCGTTCTTCACGAACTCGTTGGTGTAGGTCTGCGCGAGGTTGATCGCCTCGGGCTTGACCGCCGGGTTGAACGAGGCCAGCGCCTTGAGCGTGGTCTTCGCGCCGGCGTCGCTGAAGTAGCCGTCCTTCGAGTACGCCGTCTTCACGTTGTTGTAGGCGAAGAGGTACATCGCCTGGTTGCCGAGCAGGTACTCCTCCGGCACGGTGGCGAGGATCTGTTGCGGCGACGCCTCCTGCATCCACTGCAGCGCACGCACTGTCGCGTTGGTCAACGCCTGCGCCGTGCCCGGATTCTTCTTCACGAACTCGATCGGCGCGTACAGGCTCGCCGCGGGCATCGGCCCGCCGAAGAGCTTCTGCGTGCCCTCGGGCGTGCGCGTCTCGGCGATGATTTTGATCTTGCCCTCCTTCTCGAGCATGGTCATCGCCGGATCGGTCTGCGAGAGCACGTCGACCTTGCCCTGCTCCATCGCCGCGATCACGGTGCCGCCCTGGCCGACGCCGATGATCGCCACGTCGGTGGGCTTGAGTCCGCCCTGCGCCAGCACATAGTTGATCACCATGTTGGTGCTCGAGCCCGGCGCGCTCACGCCGACCTTGAGGCCTTTGAGGTCCTTGGGCGACTTGTATTTCTCCGCGAGCTTGGACGAGATGCCCACGCTGATCTGCGGCGCGGCGCCCATCAGCACGAACGCCTGGAAGTTCTGCTTGCGCGCCTGCATGTTGATGGTGTGCTCGTAGGCGCCCGCGACCACGTCGGCGCTGCCGCCGACCACCGCCTCGAGCGAGCGCGTGCCGCCGGCAAAGTCGCTGATGCGCACGTTGAGGCCTTCGTCCTTGAAGTAGTTCAGGCGCTCGGTGATAACGAGCGGCAGGTAATAAAGCGCCGACTTGCCGCCGACCGCGATGTGGACGTCGCGCTTCTCGACCTGTTGTGCCTGTACAGCGGTGGCGGCCGCGACCAGGCCCGCCAGAAGAATCGTCCGGTTCATCAAGAAACTCCTCCTCCTGTTGTCGGTATCGCGAAAATCCTACTAAATCCCGCGGCGGTCCAGTAAAGCCTGAGAGATCGTGCCGGCGTCGACGTACTCGAGCTCGCCGCCGAGCGGCACCCCGCGCGCGATGCGGCTCACCTTGATGCCGCGCGGGCGCAGCATCTCGGCGATGTAGTGCGCGGTGGCCTCGCCTTCGTTGGTGAAGTTGGTGGCGAGGATCACTTCCTGCACCTCCGCGGCGACACGCGCCTGCAGGCGGTCCAGGCCGATGTCGCGCGGCCCGACCCCGTCAAGCGGCGAGAGCCGGCCCATGAGGACGAAGTACATGCCCGAGTAGGAGAGCGTCTGCTCGACCATGGCGAGGTCCGCCGGGGTCTCGACCACGCACAGCAGCGCCGCGTCGCGCCGCGGCGAGCGGCACAGTGTGCACAGCGGTTCCTCGCTGAAGTTGTTGCACTTGTCGCAGCGGCGCACCGTCTGGAGAGCGGCGCTGAGCGCCTCGGCGAGCGCGCCCGCGCCGGCGCGGTCGTGCTGCAGCAGGTGGTAGGCCATGCGCTGCGCCGAGCGCGGTCCGACGCCCGGCAGCACGCGTAGGGCTTCGACCAGGCGGCTCAGGCCGTGGGCGGTGGGTACGCTGTCGCGGCTCTTCAAAAAGGAAGCTTAAACCCGGCGGGAAGGCCCAGTCCCGCCGTCATGCCGCTCATCTTCTCGGCGATAGTGGCCTCCACCTTGTGCGCGGCGTCGTTGAAGGCCGCGGCGATGAGGTCCTCGAGCATCTCGCGGTCCTCGCCCACGAGCGAGGGGTCGATGGTGACGCGCTTCACCTCGTACTTGCAGGTCATCTGCACCTTGACCATGCCGGCGCCCGACTGGCCATCGACCTCCGTGGCGGCGAGGCCCTCCTGCATGCGGCGCATGTTCTCCTGCATCTGCTGCGCCTGCTTCATCAGCTGCCCGATATTGCCTTTCATTTCTCGCGTTCCCGGATAGAAGAATCGACCACCCTTGCGTCGAAGATGTTGACGAGGTCCTGCACGAAGCCGTCGCCCTGCACCGACTTCACCGCCTCGGCGCGCTTCGCCTCGCGCTCGGTCACCTCGAGCGCGGCCGCGCTGGCGCCGGCGACCTCGCCGACGGACACGTTGACGCGCACGGCCGCGCCCAGATGCAGGTCGAGCGCGGCCTTCAGCTTGTCCACGTACGCGCGGTCGGCGAGATACGCCTTCGCCTTGGGCACGACCAGCTCGTAGACGCCATTCTCCTGGCGTTGCAGCTCCGCGTTGCGCGCCAGCTCCCGCGCCGCTCCCGTGACGGCCAGCTCGCGCACGAGCTGCGGCCACTGGGACGCTCCGGCAGCGGCCTTCTTGCCTGGAGCGTCACTTGCCGCGGGCGTTTTTCGCGGGGAAGGCAATTCGCTGGACGCGACTTCCGGACGGAACGCGAGCATGCGCAGCACCGTCATCAGGAAGCCGGCATGCTCGTCGGGCGCGAGCGGGAGGTCCTCCCGCCCCTGCAGCGCGATCTGGTAATAGAGCTGGAGCGACTCGGGATCGAGCTTGCCGGCGAGTGCCGCCAGGCGCTCCGGCTCGGCGAGCTCGTCGAGGGCGCCCGGAACCGATCGGGCCAGCGCCATGCGCAGGAGCAGGCTCGCGAGATCGGCGAGCGCCGCGTCGAAGGACAGGCTGCGCGACTCCATCTCGGCGGCGATTGCGACCGCACCCGGGGCGTCGTCGCCCGCGACGCACTCGAGCAGCCGCAGGAGATAACTCTGGTCGATAGCCCCGAGCATCTCGCCCACCGCGGCGGCCGCCACCCGGCCGCCGCCGTGCGCGATCGCCTGGTCGAGCAGCGAGAGCGCGTCGCGCATGCTGCCCGACGCCGATCGCGCGATGAGTTGCAGCGCCCCGGCCTCGAACTCGATTTCCTCTAACTGCAGGATGCGTCCTAGGTGCGTAACGATCGACGCCGGCGGCATCTGTTTCAGGTTGAACTGCAGACAGCGCGAGAGCACCGTCACCGGGATCTTCTGCGGGTCGGTGGTCGCGAGGATGAACTTCACGTGCTCCGGCGGTTCTTCCAGCGTCTTCAGCATCGCGTTGAAGGCATGGCCCGACAGCTGGTGCACCTCGTCGATCACATAGACTTTGAACCGGCCGCTGGTCGGCGCGTAGATCGCGCGCTCGAGCAGCTGAGTCATCTCGTCCACGCCCCGGTTCGACGCCGCGTCGAGTTCCAGGTAGTCGGGGAAGCGCCCAGCGTCTATCGACAGGCAAGCCGAGCACTTGCCGCAGGGCTGCGCCGTAATCCCGGTCTCGCAGTTGAGGCACTTCGCCAGGATGCGCGCGAGCGTCGTCTTGCCCACCCCGCGCGTACCGGTGAAAAGGTAGGCGTGGTGCAGCCGCTTTTGCTCGAGCGCGTGGCGAAGCGCGCGCACGACGTGCTCCTGCCCCACCAGGCTGCCAAAATCCCGCGGCCGCCACTTGCGGGCAAGTACTTGATAGCTCATCGCTTAATCAGAATTCGAGGCGAGCCTGAACCCCGGCACTCGCAGCGGCCGGCTATGGCTGCTTCCTTCCGGATCTGACCAGGTTCACCAGACTGCAATGCGGGGAGGCCCGCCGGCTCCAATTGTAAGTCATCCAACGCGAGCGGAAATGAAAAGGGCCGGCGCTTGGCCGGCCCCTCTTCATCGAAGTGAATCCTCAGTGATCGTGCCGCTCGCCCCTGTCGTCCCTATCGTCCCTGTCGTCCCTATCGTCGTCGTCCCGGTCGCGGTCGACCTGATGCGAGAACACCCCAATGCAGCCGTTGTTGCTGCCGCAGATCCCCGCGCCCACCGCGGTCGTGTCGCCGCCAACACCCACCACGGCGACTGGCGCGGATTGCGGAACGAAGATCAGGTTGCGCTTGGAATCCGCCGCCACCGAGTGCGAACCCGATGACTGAGGCACGGTCTCGATCAGCACGCTCGTTCCGTCGATCACGCCGAGCACCGCCGCTTGCTGTGCTGCGGTGGGGCACGGTGGCGTCGTCTTGCAGTTCCGATTGGACCCGGTGTAGTAGCGCCCGTCGCCCTTGTTGAACCACACCTCGTCCGAGCCGACAATGCCGTTGACGTGCGCGAAGTTCTTCGTCGTCGCATTGATGACTAGCGTGCTGTCGTTGGTCGGGTTGTTGGCGGGCGTGCAGCCGAGCAGCAGGTTGTCATGCGGTCCGACCGTGGCACCGTTGGGTCCGCAGTCACTGAGCGCGAGCACGCCGGTGTTCGTCGCCGGATTGAAGGCACCCAGCACCATGGTCGGCCGTGTGACGTTGGTCGGATCGATCACCATCAGCCCGCCATCGCAGGTCGCCGTGCCGCAGCCGCCGGGTTTGCCGAGGATCGGCACCGACACATAGAAGCGCTTCGTCTTCGGATCCCATACCGGCTGCTCGATCCCCGGGGTACCGGGGAAGGCAACCGGATCGATCGTGATCTTGGTCAGTGTCACCACAGAGCTGTGGTTGCGATCGCCGTTCGCCGCGAAGAGCGTGCCGAACGGCGGATCCTCGGCGTTGTTGATCGCGAGCAGCAGCTCGCCATCCGCGGTCAGCGCCATCTCGTCGACCCTCGTTGTGCCGCCGGTGTTGATTGCGGGCTGCGCGAGCGCGTTGGCCCCGTCGAGATCGAACACCTTGAGCGTGCTGTCGCCGTCACCGGCATAGAGCCACCGGCCGTGCGTGACTACGCCATCGGGCCCGGAGATGTCGTTATTCACGGCGCCGGCGGCGTTGCGCTTGACGCCAACGAAAAGGCCCTTTCCGAGAAACCGCTTGAACGTGATGCGATCCGTATTGATGATGTCGATCGCAGCGTTCGAGCGATCGGCCAGGTAGTACTCCGCGCGATGCGGATTGACCCAGCTGATGTCATACGAAAGCAGCGCCGCGCCCGGAATCTGAACGGCGGTGAGGCACTTCGTTTCGGTGTTGCTCGGTGCGCCCGGCCCGGTGCAGGCGCCAAACGCCGCGCCGCAGATGCCGAGCGAAGCGGCACCGATCAGCGCGCAAGCCGAAGAAAGTCTTGGATGCATGTTGGTGACTCCTCTGAGTGGAAGGTTCTGACGTGATTTCTTGCGTTGTCGTTTGTCCTGTGGGGAGACTGCTTGACCGTCCCTGAAACGGCGGCGCCTGGAAAAGTCAGCGTCCAAATTCAAAGCGCCCAATAGGAGTGGGCGCGCCCTGCCGTGCGCTGGAGCGCACTGTTAGAGCGTTTCGCCTTCTTCGGTGCCGCTTTTTTCTTGTGATACCTCCGGGTACGTTACTCCGTCACCCTGTCTGCCCCCTGACGGATAAGGGGCAAAGGATCAGGCGCGCTTTTTTTGAAACAGGCTACCCACGCAAGCCCCGTGTCAGGTCCGCGAAAGGCACTCGTTGGCGGCTGGGTCTATGGTGGAGGCGTCAATTGAATCCTCCTCCATCGCGTGGAGCACGCGCGATGGTTTCAACGCCCTGCGGTAACCCCGCGGGGCGTTTTCTTTCAGGCCCCGCCTTCCGCGGGGTTGCGCACCACCAGCACGCTGCACGCGGCGTTGCCGGTTACGCCGGAGGCCACCGAGCGCCACCACGCGAGGGTCTGCTGCTCCGGCCCGGGCGCGCCGATCACGATCAGGTCGACGTGGTTGTTGCGCGCGAATTCGAGGAGGGTCGCGGTCGCGCTGAGCGCCTCCATCACGTGCAGCGAGACCCGGCCCGGCGGCAAGGAGAGCGGCGCCACCCACTGCCGCAGCCGCACCAGATGCTCGAGGTGGATGCCCGGCCCTTCCTGTGCCCCCAGCCGTTCGCCGTGCACGACCGAGACGCAGATCAGGCGGAAATCGGCGCTGAGCGAGAGCACGCGCGCCGTCGCGCTGCGGATCGCGCCGTGGCGCGGGTCGTCGGGATGCATCGTATCCACCGCCACCATGACGACCGGCGCGTTCTCGGTGCGCGTCGCGGGGGGCGCGCTCACGCCGGAGCGCGCCTTCCACCAGCGCCGTAGCTGCTGGAGCGTGCCGGCGCGGAGCTGCCGGTAGGCGCGCGCGTCCAGCGCGACGTCCTCGGGATGACGCAGGTCGAAGGCAACGTGCGCGGCCGACTGATAGCGCGCCGCGGCCTCGGGCTCGAGGCAGCCGCAGATGATCTGCTGGAGCCAGTGCGGCAGGTCGGGCACCAGTTGCCGCGGCGGCGCGGGATCGAGCCACAGCCGGTCGCGCAGGCCGGCGACGGTCTGCGGCGCGCCGAAAGGCAGCTTCCCGGTGGCCATTTCGTACAGGATGACGCCCAGCGCGAAGAGGTCGCTGCGCAGGTCGGAGCGGATGCCGCTCACCTGCTCGGGGGAAACGTACGGCGCCGAGCCCGCCGCGGAACGCCGCTGCTCCGCGAGCAGATCGGGCAGGCGCGCGTGGTGCGCCATGCCGAAATCGATGAGCACCGCCTCGCCGGATGGCCTGATGATGACGTTCTCGGGCTTCAGGTCGTGGTGGATCGCCTCCTGCCGGTGGATGCTGTGCAGCGCGTCCGCGACCGCGGCGCCCAGGCGCGCGACCTCGCCGGCGGCGAGCGGAGCGTTGCGCACCATCTGCTCCAGGCTCGTGCCTTCGATCCACTCGATCACCAGATAGGGATCGGTCGCGATGTCTCCGGCGCCGCCGAAGCGCGGCACGTGCGGGCTCGCGAGCACCGGCAGGATCAGGCTTTCGATCTGGAAGCCGAGCAGCGGGCTCGCGCCCTCCCCGGCCGCGATTCGCGGCTGCTTGATGATCGCGGGAAATCCGAGCGGTTTTGACGCCGGAGCGCCGGCGACACGATAAATGCTCGCCATGGCGCTGGAGTGCACGCGCTCGCCCAGGATAAAGCCGTCGATCTGCCGCGGCGCGGCGGTGGCGCCGGGCGCCAGCGCGTCCATCAGAGCGGCTCTGCTAACATCGGCGCATGCAAATATCCGCCGCAGTCGCCGTGTGGCTGTGCGCAGCGTTTGCGCTCATCTGCCTGGGATTCGCCTATACGGCATTTTCCGGGCTCGCCACGCTCACCGACAGCGCCGAGCGCGAGATGTCGCTCGGCTACGGGTGGTTCTGGATTTTTCTCTTCTGCATCGCCGCCGTCTTCGGCGTGCTCTCGTGGCTCATGAAAACCGGCAAGCTCGGCAATTCCGAGTAGAACTTCCATCGGCGCGCAGATCCGCGCTAGGGGGCCGCGCGCCGATGCATGTGCTCCCACTGCGACTCCTGGATGGCGAAATGCTCGGCCATGCGCCCGCGCTCGACGCTCGGCAGCAGAAACTCGAGCCAGCCGAGCGACGGGTGGCGAAACTGGATCAGCGAGCCGCCCGAGAACTCGTGCAGCACCGTGCGGTAGCGCGGCGCATGCAGCGGCGGCAGCTGTGAGAGGGACGGTGGCGTCTCGGACACGCCCGGCGACATCTGCTCGCGGATCTCGCCGAGAAGCCGCATCAGCACCGTGATGTGTTCAACCGTCCACTCCTCGCGCCCCGGAAGCGAGAACCGGGCACGGGACCTTTCCTCGTCGAGCCACGCGACTTGGACCTGGAACATCAGCGCTCTCCTTTTGGGAGGATGGCGGTGAGTCGGAAGCTGGCGGAGAGAGAGGGATTCGAACCCTCGATACGCTATTAACGTATACACGCTTTCCAAGCGTGCGCCTTAAGCCGCTCGGCCATCTCTCCGCGAGGCGGAAATTCTAGCTCGCGGGAAACAAAAAAGCCCGCCTTCCGGCGGGCTTTCGTGCGAGCGACGCTCGCTTCAGGGGTTCATGTGCTGGTAGGTCCGGATGTCGCGGTGCCGGGTCTCGCTCAGGAACACGGTGCCGATGATGAGCGACATGACCGCGACGATGATCGGATACCACAGCCCGTAATAGATGTCGCCGGTCGCCGCCACCAGCGCGGTCGCGGTGAGGGGCAGCATGCCGCCGAACCAGCCGTTGCCGATGTGGTAGGGAAGCGACATCGACGTGTAGCGGATCTCGGTCGGGAAGAGCTCCACCAGGAACGCGGCGATCGGGCCGTACACCATGGTCACGTAGATCACCATGATGAAGAGGATCAGCTCGGTCATGAACCAGTTGACCTTGGCCTTGTCGGCCGAAGCCGGTGCGCCAGCGGCCTTGAGGGTCCCCGCGAGTTTCGCCTGGTCCCAGCCCTCGACTTTCTGCTCGCCGATGCTCGTGACGACTTTGCCGAGCGGCCCATCGACCGACTTGAACGACAGGCCCTGCTTGGTCAGGAAGTCCTTGACGCGATCGCAGTCGGAGAACTTGCTCCACGGACCGACGAAGAGGTGGAACTGGCAGTCGTTCGGGTTCGCCTGGACCGCGATCGGCGTCTTCGCCGAGAACTGCTCGAGCGCCGGGTTCACGTAGTGCGTGAGGCCCTGGAACAGCGGGAAATACGTGACCGCCGCGATGAGGCAGCCCGCCATGATGATCTTCAGCCGGCCGATCTTGTCGGAGAGCCAGCCGAAAACGATGAAGAACGGCGTCCCTATCAGGAGCGACACCCCGATCAGCGTGTACGCGGAAACGTAGTCGAGCTTCAGCGTAATGGTGAGGAAGAAGAGCGCATAGAACTGGCCCGTGTACCACACCACCCCCTGGCCGGCGGTGGCGCCGAGGAGCGCGAGCAGCACGTACTTGTTATTCGGGTACTTGAAGAAGCTGTCCGTGAGCGGGGACTTGGAGCCCTTGCCCTCGGCCTTCATCTGCTGGAACACCGGCGATTCGTGCAGCTTGAGCCGGATGTACACCGAAAACGCGAGCAGGATGACCGATACCCAGAACGGCACGCGCCAGCCCCACTCGGCGAAGGTCTTCGCCTCCATGTTCGAGCGGCAGAGATAGATCACGAGCAGCGCGAGGAACAGGCCCAGCGTCGCCGTGGTCTGGATCCAGGCCGTGTCGTAGCCGCGCTTTCCGTGCGGCGCATGCTCGGCCACATAGGTTGCGGCGCCGCCGTACTCGCCGCCGAGCGCGAGGCCCTGCACGAGACGCAGCGTCACCATCAGGATCGGCGCCAGCCAGCCCACCGTCGCGTACGTGGGCAGGAGGCCGACGAGGAAGGTCGATGCGCCCATGAAGACAATCGTGACGAGGAACGTGTACTTGCGGCCGACCAGGTCGCCGATGCGGCCGAAGATGAGCGCGCCGAACGGTCGCACCAGGAAGCCGGCGGCATAAGCGGCGAACGCCGAAAGCAGCGCCGCGGTCTGGTTCCCCGGTGGGAAGAACAGCACCGCGAAGAACGGCGCGAGCACCGCGTACAGATAAAAGTCGTACCACTCGAACACCGTGCCGAGCGACGACGCGAAGATGACGCGCCGTTCCTCGGTCTTGAAGCTGCGTACCGATTCTTCTTCGAACATTCCCTTTTTGGTCGTTGCGTCCGCCATTGCCTGCTCCCCTCTCTCGGTCGATGACAAGAATCCGCCCGGCGCGCTTTATCCCCGCGTCGCGGACGACTATGGCAACCGAATCTTACGCGGGACTTACGTCCCTCGCTCCGGCGCGCGCATTGCACCGCACCATCTGCCGCCTCAGGCGCCGAGCAGCCCCTTGACCTTGCTCACCAGGTCGCGCGTCGAAAACGGCTTGGTGATGTAGAGATCCGCGCCGAGGTCGAGGCCCCGCGCCACCTCGGCGTCACGGCCTTTGGCCGAGAGCATGACGATCTTGATGTGGCTCCAGTCAGGCCGCTCGCGGATGCGCTTGCACACCTCGTAGCCGCTCTTCAGCGGCATCATCACGTCGAGCAGCACGAGGTCGGGCCTGCCGCTTTCGATCAGGCTCAGCGCCTCCTCGCCGTTTCGCGCCACCTGCACCTGGAAGCCGTTGCGTTGCAGCAGGAACTCGAGTGCGGTGACGATGTTCGGCTCGTCGTCGGCGACCAGGATCTTCTTGCTCATGCGGCGCGCGGCGCGGCCGCGAGGTCGAGCGGCAGCGTGAACGAGAAGCAGGCGCCGGCGCCGGGCGGGCTCTCGACCCACAGACGCCCGCCGTAGTGTTCGACGATCTGGCGGCTGATGTGCAGGCCGAGCCCGCTGCCGTGCGGCTTGTCGGTCAGGCTGTCGCCCACCTGGCGGAACTTGTCGAAGATGACGCTCTGGTCGGCCGGATCGATTCCGGCGCCATTGTCGCGCACGTCCACCCGCAGCGCCGGCCCCTGCCGCGCCAGCTCGACCTCGATGCGGCCGTCGCCCGGATGGCAGAACTTCGCCGCGTTGGAAAGTAGATTGAGCAGCACCTGGATGACGCGGTCGACATCCGCGGTGATGGGCGGCACCCGCTCCGGCAGCCTGACGTCGACGCGGATGTTGCGCTCCTCGAACACCTGGCTCATGCCGGTCAGCGCGTCGCCGATGACCTCCTTCAGGTCCACGCGCGCCGCCTGCCAGTCGGCCTGGCCGGACTCCATCTTCGACACGTCGAGCACTTGGTTGATCAGGCGGGTCAGGCGCTCGGTTTCCTTGGTGATGATGCCGAGGAACTTCTTGCGCTGCTCGAGCTCGACTTCCGGGTCTTCGAACAGGATCTGGGTGAAGGCGCGGATCGAGGTGAGCGGCGTGCGCAGCTCGTGGCTCACCATCGACACGAATTCGTCCTTGAGCCGGTCGAGCTCCTGCAGCCGCTCGTTGGCCGCGCGCAACCCGGCCGTCGCTGCCTCGAGCTCGCGCGACTTCTGCTCCAGGCGATGGCTGTAGATCACCGCCTGCGACGCATCGTCGACGATCGCGCGCACCTCCTCGAGCGTCGGCGCCTCTTCCTTGGCCACCGAAGCCACCATGACCCTCGCCGAGGCGGCGCCGATCGCGCCCGCCAGCTGGACTTCGACGAAATGCACGAGCTCCGCGTCCACCTCGAGCGCGTCCTCGGGCCAGCGCCGGCCCTTGGCGGCGGCGTACTGGCGGAACGCGTCCCCCGCCACCGCGGCGCCGAGGAAGCGCGCGAGCAGGTTGTAGAGGTCCGGCAGCGAAGCCGTGCCGCGCCAGAAGCGCGCCCCGCCCGGCTCGCGGAAGGCGTCCACGAACACGCTCGCCTGGCGATGCTCCTGGGCGCTCGGCGTGCCGATGAGCGAGACGCCGACGTAGGAGCCGATGTTGGCAAGCATGCTCCAGATCATGGCGTGGGTGATCTGGTCGAGGCCCGACAGGCCGAAGAGCGCGAGCGGCTTGAGCAGGCCGATGCCGAACGGGCCGTTCTCGAGCAGCCCGATCGGCAGCCATTCCGAGCGCGCGAACGCCGGCAGGAGCAGCGTGTAGAGCCACACGGCGAAGCCCGCGACAAGGCCGCACAGGGCGCCGCGCCGCGTCCCGCCCTTCCAGAAGATGCCGCCGAGCACCACCGGCGCGAACTGCGCCACCGCGGCGAACGAGATCAGGCCGATCGAGACCAGGGCGTAGGCTTCGCCGGCGAGCTTGAAGTACAGGTAGCCCAGAAGGAGGATGAGCACGATCGCGCCCCGGCGGATGCCGAGGAGCAGCCGCGTCAGGTCTGCGCGCTCGTTCAGGCGCAGCCGCCGCATCCTGAGCAACACCGGCATCACCAGGTCGTTGCACACCATGGTCGAGAGCGCGATGGTCTCGACGATCACCATTCCGGTCGCGGCCGAAAGCCCGCCGATGAACACGAGCAGCGCGAGCCACTCGCGCTTCTCGGCCATGGGGAGCGTAAGCACGAACGTGTCGGCGTCCACGGTGCCGTCAGGAAAGCGCAGCAGCCCGCCGAAAGCGATCGGCAGCACGAACACGTTGATCGCGAGCATGTACAGTGGAAAGAGCCAGATCGCCTTGTTGAGGTGCCGCTCGTCGAGGTTCTCGACCACCGTCACCTGGAACTGCCGCGGCAGGAACATGATCGCCATCATCGACAGGATGGTGAGCCAGACCCAGCCGGCGTAGCCGCCGGCGATCCCTTCGAGCGGGGTCATCATCGCGCCCAGCCTCGGCTCCGCGGCGGCGCGCGCGAACAGGTCGCCGAAGCCGTTGTACATGCCGAAAGTGACGAACACGCCGACGGCGAGGAACGCCAGCAGCTTCACCAGGGACTCGAAGGCGATCGCCGCGACCATTCCGGGATGGTGCTCGGCCGCGTCGAGGTGGCGCGTGCCGAAGACGATGGTGAACGCCGCGAGGATCAGCGCCACCCAGAGCGCGGTGTCCTCGCGCATCGACATCGCGCCGGACTGCCCGGGCAGGGCGATCTCCGGGTATTGCACGAGGATCCAGAAGCTGGCGGAGACCGCCTTCAGCTGCAGCGAGATATACGGCAGGATGCCGATCACGGCGATCACGGTGACGAGGCCCGCGAGGAGCGCGCTCTTGCCGTAGCGCGAGGCGATGAAATCGGCGAGCGAGGTGATCCGGTTCTGCTTCGAGATGCGCAGGATCTTGCGCATCACGATCCACCATAGCGCGATCATCAGGGTCGGGCCGATGTAGATCGGCAGGAAGCCGACTCCGTCGATCGCCGCCCGGCCCACGCTGCCGTAGAAAGTCCAAGCCGTCGCGTATACCGCGAGCGAAAGGCTGTAGATGTACGGGCTCGCGATGGCCGGGCGCCCGGCGTCGGCGCGCTGGTCCGCGTAGTAGGCGATGGCGAAGAGCAGCCCGAGGTAGGCGAACGACGTGAGGATGATGACCGGGCCCTGCAGCATGCGGCCCGCTAGTCGCTCGACTCGGCGAGCCGCGCCATTACCGCGATCATCGCCGCCCAGGCCGCGAAGAGGTAGGCGTAGAGCACCGGCACGCCGAAGAGCGTCCCGGCGACGTTGAACAGCGCCAGCACCGGGAAGTTGAACAGCACCATCCCGAGCATGCAGAGCGCGATGAAACGCTGCCCCTTGCGTTCGTTCACCAGCTCTCCTTCTTCTCAGCCGTGCGGCCGGGCCCTCACGATGGTGACGCTGCAGGGCGCCCCCGACGCGACCTGCGCGGCGAGGTCCACCGGCCAGTGGCCCCGGCCACTCCCCGGCGGGCCGCGCCCCTCGCCGGGCGCGCCGACCAGGATCTGATCGACCTCGTTCACGCTGGCGTAGTCGATGAGCGCCGCCGCCGGCTTTTCCGACTCTAGCACGTGGTAGGTCAGCCGCTCCTCGGCAAGCTCGAGCGGCCGCGCCCAGCGGCGCAGCTCGACGAGATGGCGGATATGCCGGCCTGTCGCAGTGGCCGCCTCGCCCTCGCCGGTCAGCGCAGCGGCGGGCGGAACCACCGTCGCGCACGCGATGCGGCAGCGCCCGTCGGCGCCGCATAGGCGTCGCACCGCGCCGCGCAGGGCTTCGTACAAGGCCTCGTCGCCCTGTCCGGCCTCGTCACCCTGTTCGAAGGCGAGCGCGACCAGCACGATCGGCGCCAGAGCGGCCTGCGAGGTAAGCGGCGGACACGGCGCGGGCTCGAAGCTCCCCGTAGACATGCGGCGGCCAAACGTTTGAAGCCACCCGGCGCGTGCGCTGCGCGAGGCGCGCTCGGTGCGCGGAACCTGCGGGGGATTCGCGAGATCGAAGGCGACCTCGGCGGCGGAAGCGTAGCGCTTGCGGTTGTCGACCTCGAGACAGTGCAGGATGACTTCCTGGAGCCAATCCGGCACGACGGCCCTCACGGCACGCGGCGGCGCCGGTTCGAGGTACAGCCGCCGGCGCAGTTGCACGAGCGTGCGCGGCCGGCCGAAGGGAAGCTGGCCCGTCGCGAGCTCGTAGAGCAGCGCGCCCAGCGCGAAAATGTCGCTGCGCGGGTCGCAGCGGATGCCGAGGATCTGCTCCGGCGACATGTACTCCCAGTTGCCGACCGGGGTGCGCACCTCCTCGGCGAGCAGATCGGGGAAGTGGCCGTGATGCGCCAGGCCGAAATCGACCACGGTCGCGTCGCCGCCGTGGCGGTACAGCACGTTCGCCGACTTCAAGTCGAGGTGGATCACATCCTGCCTGTGGATCTCGTGTAGCGCGAGCGCGAGTTTCGCGCCGAGCGCTGCGACCTCCTCGGCCGCGCGCGGCGCCTCGCGCATCCATTCCGAAAGCGGCCTGCCTTCGACGTACTCCATGACGAGGTAGGGCGTCGTCTCGACGTCGCCGTAGGCAACCAGCGTCGGGTAATGGGGTCCCTGCGCGAGCGCGCCGAGCACCATGCGGCACTGCTCGAAGCTGATGACGTTGATCGCGGGTTCGCCGGGCCCGAGCCGCGGGATCTTCATGACGAGCGGCAGCGGTCCCTCGGGCCCGAGCAGGCGGTAGATCCACGCCATGGTGCCGGTGTGCAGCCGGTCGCCGAGGCGAAAGCCGTCGATTTCGGCGCCCGGCTCTGGCGCGCGCATCTAGACGCCCCGCTCGAGGCGGCGCGCGAGGCGCTCCGGCAGCCCGGCCGCGCGGATCTTCTCCGCGGCGCGGGCATGGTCGTAGGCGACGCGGAAGAAGGTGAGGCGCGCGCGCTCGAGGTCGGCGAGCGCCCAGCAGGCGGCGTTGTTGCGGTCGCGCGGCTGGCCCGCCGAGCCCACGATGGCGAGCCACTGGCGGTGCCTCGCGGTCGGGATCGGCGTGCCGGCGACCGGCCGGAACGGCATCGGCCTCGCGTCCGCTCCCATGTAGTAGAGCCGCTGCTCGTGCACGTGGCCGCAGAAGATGAGCTGCGCGTTTGCCGCCCGCATGCTTTGCGCCGCCTGGCGTGCGCCGGTGATGTAGTTCCAGCGCTCCGGCGCCGCCGCGCTCGCATGGACGAAGAGGACGTCGTCGTGCCGCACCGAGAGTGGCAGCGCGGCGAGGAACGCCCGCTGGCGCTCGCCGAGGCGCTCCTGCGTCCATGCGATCGCCGCGAGCGCCGCCGAGTTCAGCCCTTTCACGCTGCGACCGAGCGCCGCGGCATCGTGGTTGCCGAGCAC
>DASYPG010000461.1:0-2498 GCA_036006885.1 Burkholderiales bacterium
TGGCCGGTGCACCTTCCGAGCGAGGGAAAGCGAAAGCGCTCCAGGCGGCGGAGCGCGTCGCGACACGTTTCGGAGTCAAGTTCACGACTCCACAGGCGATCAATGAATGGCAGAACGATGCGACCCGAACGTTGTATCTCCTCGATGTCCGCACGCGGGAGGAGTTCGAGCGCGGCCATGTTGCGGGCTCGCGGCATGCACCGGGGGGACAGCTCGTGCAGGCGAGCGACGAGTACGTGGCGGTGCGCAACGCGCGCGTCGTCCTCGTCGACCCGGAGCGCGTGCGCGCCGTGATGACCGCGTCGTGGCTCGAGCAGATGGGGTGGAACGACGTCCACGTGCTCGATGACTTGGCGGGCCTCGCCATGGAGAGCGGCCCGCGCGCGCGGCCCGAGATCACGAAATGGGCCGATGCTTGTTCACCAGATGGAGTGACCAGAACGGTCGTTGATTTCTCCACCAGCCTGCGGTTTCATCACGCCCATGTTCCCGGGGCATGGTGGGCGGTGCGCTCGCGCCTCGACGAGGCGGCCAAGAAAATCGGGCCGGTATCCTCGCTCGTCCTGACTTCGGAGGACGGATTGCTTGCGCACCTCGCGGCGCCCGAAGTCCAGGCGTCATGGCCGCAGGCGCGGATCAGCGTGCTCGAGGGCGGAAACGCGGCGTGGATCGCCGCGGGCAAGCCCGTCGAGGGCGGCGTCGAGCGGGCGACCACGACGCGCGACGACGTCTGGTACAAGCCCTACGATCACGCAACCGATTACAAGCAGCATGCGCGCGACTATCTCGCCTGGGAGGTCGCGCTGGTGGATCAGGTGAAGCGCGATCCGACCATCCGGTTTCGCAGCTACTGAGCCGATTTCGTCGCCTGCGACGACGTGCGGTTGCAGATGGCCGACGGTCGGTCAAGAATCGTTAAATTTGACTCGCCGCTGACGTGGAAGTCGGGCGACACGGTGAGACTCCGGGATGGGAAGCTCGTGTCGGCATAGCCCGACCGCGCGTTCTGTGCTATTCATAGCAAGGTGGGAATAAGAACAAGAAAAGCCGCTTGACGCAGCGCTGGATCATTCAGGACGCGGTCAGGCGGATCCAGGATCTCGTCGCCGAAGCCATGGGCCGAAGCCTCCCCGGCGTGGACGGCGCGCGCCTGGAGCACATCGTCCAGAGCGTCGCCAACAGCGAGGTCTCCTCGGTGGGTGACGCCTATTCCTGGCGCGAAGTCTCGATCCTGCTCGCGGACCTGCGCGGGTTCGCCTCCATTGCCGAGTCCTATCCGGCGCGCGTGGTTCTCGACACGCTGAACCGCTGCTTCGCGACCCTGACCGACGTGATCGTCCAGCACTACGGCATCATCGACAAGTTCATGGGCGACGCGATCATGGTCGTGTTCCCGGGCGACCAGGCGGCCGCGCACGACCACGCCCGGCGCGCGATCCTCTGCGCGGTGCAGATGCAGATCGCGATGGACGGGCTGCGGCAGAAGCACCGCGCCGAGAACGTGCCCGAGATGTTTCTCGGCATCGGCGTGAACACCGGAAACGTGATGACCGGACTCATCGGCTCGGACCGCTACCGCGCCCACACCGTCATCGGCGACGAGGTGAACCTCGCCTCGCGCATCGAGGCTTTCAGCCTGCGCGGCCAGGTCCTCGTCAGCCAGTCGACCTACGAGTTGTGCCAGGACTTCGCCGACTGCGGCCCGCCGGTGCAGGTCTACATGAAGGGCAAGGCGGAGAGCGTCCACATCCGCGAGGTGAAGGGCATTCCGTCGCTCGGCAAGTTCGTCCCGCGCAGGGAGCTGCGCCGGTCGGCGCGCGTCGAGGTGCTGCTGCCCTTCGCCTACCAGATCGTGAGCCGCAAGACCGTGCTCGCGACCGTCGATACGGGCACCATCCACAACATCGGCTACGACGGCGTGCTGGTCGAGATCGAGCGGCCGCTGCCGCTTTACGCGGAGATCAAGCTCGCCGTGAACCTGGTCAGCCTGGGCTACCGCGCCGAGGACGTCTACGGAAGGATCGTCGACGTGCGCGAGGACAAGGGCCGCTGGTTCTGCGGCGTCGAATTCACCTCGGTCACGCGCCAGGCAAGCGAGAAGATCCGCCTCTTCGTGCAGATGCTCATACCGTCGTACGCCCCGGTGCAGGCGAGCCGCGAACCGAGTTCAGCGAAGGAAGCAGCCGTCGGTGACGTCGAGCACCGCGCCGTTCAGGATCGCCGGCGCATCGAGAGCTAGCCAGCGGATCGCCTCGGCCACCTCCTCGGGCCGGCCCACCCGCTTCGTATAGACCGTGCGCATGAGCTGCGCGATGCGCTCGGGCTGCGCGTTCTTGAGCAGCTCGGTGTCTATGGGACCCGGCGCCACCGCGTTCACCTGGATGCCCTGCGGCCCGAGATACGAGGCGAAGCTGCGGGTGAAGCTCACCACGCCGGCCTTGGTGACGCCATACCAGAGGTCGGTGTGCGCCATGTACGCGGCCACCGAGGCGACGTTG
>DASYPG010000462.1:0-24836 GCA_036006885.1 Burkholderiales bacterium
TGCTGCGCCTGCACACGCACCACGGCCTGCGCGCCCGGAAAATCCGCCTTCAGCGGGTCGTCGAGATGAAGCCGGGCGCGGCCGTTCACCCGCAGCCGCTTCCCGGCCTGGAAGTCGATGAAGAGCAGGCCCACCGCCGGATTCGAGTCGATGTTGCCCAGGCTCCTGAACATGCCATTGCCGTCGTAGCTCGGAAAGGCGAGCGTGTCGGCAGCCACCACGCGAACGAAGCCGGGCGCACCGCCCTTGTACGAGCAGTCCGGGCAGCCCTGTGCGTCGGCGGTGGCGAGGAAGAAGAAGCACTGTTCGGCGATGAAGGCGCGGTCCTCGTCGCTGAACTCACTGCGCAGCAGCTTTTCCGCCAGACGATCTGCGATGCGCCGGCTGTCGAAGTGATCCTGCAGCGCGCGGCTGTGATCGTGGTACATGGGCCGTATCATGGGTCCTCCGTCGGAGGTCATGATAGCTGCAGCGGTCTTTGCGGCCGGGTATTCACTTTCAGTTCGAACAGATCCGGCCGCGCATAGTGCCCGACGACGTCGAGGCTGCGCCGCGCCATGCCGATGCGCTCCGGATCGATCTCGGCGTAGAGGATGCCGCGCTCTTCGTGCAGCGGCCCCGCCACCACCTTGCCGCCGGGCGCGACCACCACGGAATCGCCGGGGTTGATCCACTCCTCCGCCCTGGGAAAGAGCTCGGCCTTGCCCGGGAAGGCGTCCGGAATGTCGCGCGCCTGGAAGGCGCAGCCGCAGCTCACCACCCAGCAGCCGCCTTCGCGGGCGATGTGCTGCATGGTCGCCACGGCGCGCTCGCCGCTGTCGTAGGTGGGGGTGACATAAAGGTCGATGCCTTGCGCGTACAGCGCGTAGCGCGCGAGCGGCATGTAGCTTTCCCAGCAGATCAGCGCACCGACGCGCCCGCAGGGCGTGTCGACCGCCTTGAGGCCTGTGGCGTCGCCCGCGCCCCAGACCATGCGCTCCGGGTTGGTCGGCATGAGCTTGCGGTGCCGGTTGAGCAGCGTGCCGTCCGCACCGATCGTGACGACCGTGTTGTACAACGTGCCGCCGCCGAACTCGGCATCGCGCTCGTGGATGCCGCACACGACCGCGACCTCGTGCGCGCGCGCGGCCTCCCGCAAAGGGGCGAGCTCGTCGGCGGCAAGGCTCACCGAGCCCGCACGCAGGCGGGCGTGGATGCGCTCGGTGAGCGCCATGTCGGGTCCCGGGCGCAGCCGCCACATCCAGGCCGGGTAGCCCGGCACGAAGGCTTCGGGGAACACCGCGAGGCGCGCACCGTTGCCCGCCGCTTCTGCAAGCGCTTCGACCGCGCCCTTCAGGGTCGCGGCCCGGTCCAGAAACACCGGCGGGCGCTGGATCACGGCGACGCGCGACATGGGGTTAGCCCTTTTCTCCCGCCAGCACCCACTTTTCGCCGAGCGTCTTGCCGTCGCGCACCATCGTGAGCGTGCCGTCGAGCCGCGTGCCGCGCACGACCCCGCGCCAGAGCAGGCTGCCGTACTTCGGGCTCTCGGTTTTCGCTTCGAAGCTCACGCTGTCGCCCGCCACCGTCGCCGTGTACGGGCCATCGCCGTATTCGTAGCGATCGCAGGCGCTCGAGCGAAAGCGGCCGCCGTTGAAGATGATCGTGTCGGCGTCCCCCTCGGTCTTGCCGCATTCGAGCACGATGCCGACGAAATTGCGTCCGTCCAGAACGTTCATGGCCATCCTCCCCTAGTGAGTGTGAGCTTTCGCGTAGTCGATCATTCCCTGGAAGTCGACCACCACCGCCGGCTCGTTGCCGACCACCCAGGCATCGTGGCCCGAGGGCAGCAGCGACACATCGCCGGGCCGGCAATCGAACTCGGTGCCGTCGTCCATGAGGATGCGCAGCACCCCCGAGACGTGGTACTGGAAGTGCGGCGCCTCGCAGCTCTTCGTATTCACGAGCGGCTGCACCGAGGTCGACCATTTCCACCCCGGCTCGAATACCGCGCGGCCGACCGTGGCGCCGCCGATATTGACGAGCTCCAGGCGGCCTTTCGGGAACTCGCGGATCTCGTCGGGCCTGCGGAAGTCCTTGTGCTCTGCCTGCTTCATTCGCCTCTCCTCTCAGATGACAAACGGTATGGCGGCATTTGACGCCGCTCCGCTGCGAGAGGAAATGCGTAGCCCTACGTACGTCGCGGGAGGATCAGAGCGATGCGAGGAGCCGCTCGGCGGCCGTGTCGAAGCGCGCGGGCTCGCCGTAGGAGCGGGCAAGCATCATGGCGCCTTCAAGCGACCCCACGATCACCCGTGCCGCATCCTGTGCCGGCCCCTCGAACTCGAGCTCGCCGGCCGAGCGGCCCGCCTCGAGGACCGCCGCAAGCCAGCGCTCGTTCTCGTCGAAGAAATGCTTCACCGCCTCCTTCATCGCCTTAGGCAGCGTGGCGTAGTCGGAAGCGAGCATGCCGCACAGGCACATGCGGTCGTCGCGCAGCACACCCGCGTAGATGCGCGCGTAGCGCTCGAGCTTCGCCCGGGCGCTGCCGCCGCTGGCGTCGATACCCCTCAGCGCTTCCGCGAACGCCGCTTCGTAACGCTCCATCAGGCGCCGGCCGAGCTCCGCCTTGGAGGGGAAGTGATAGTGCAGGCTCGCTTTCGTGACCTCCAGCGCCTGGGCGATGTCGGCATAGCTGAAGCCGTTGAATCCGCGCGTCTGCACCAGGCGCTCGGCCACGTCGAGGATGCGCTGGGAGGTCTCCAACTGGGTGCGCGCCATGGCGGCACCCTACCATAACTTACCTACTAGTTGACAAATTACTTACTAGTAGGTAGAACCTCATTTGCCATGTCCAGCACGATGTCCGCGCTCACGAGCCGGGATCTACATGCGGCGCTCGGCGCCCTCCGCGTCATCGGCGAGGACGCACCGGCGAACTTTGCGCGGCAGGGCGTCGGGTCGCTCTCGCGGCTCGTCGGCTCCGACCTGACCACGCTCTCGGTCTGCGACCTGGACACGAACCACCGCAGCGTGGTCACCGACGCGCCCGGCGCGATTTCGGCGCGCCAGCTCCAGATTTTCGACCGGTACTTCCCCGAGCACCCGCTGGTGCGCGCGCACGGCCGCAAGCCCGGCGTGGGCACGCGGCGCATCAGCGACCTTCTTCCCGTGGACGTGTTCCAGGAGACGCCGCTCTACAACGAGTACTACCGGACCATCGGCATCCGGCACGCGATGGCGGTACCGATCTACGTCGACCAGCGCCTCCTCGTGAGCTTCGTGTTCAACCGCTCGGGCAGCGCCTTCGGCGAGCGTGAGCTCGAGCTCGGCGAAGCGGTGCGTCCGCACCTCGCCAACCTCTACCGCCTCGGCGGCAACCTGCCCAAGCCCGCTGGCACGCCGCTTACTGCGCGAGAGCGGGAGGTCCTCGAGTGGGTCGCGGCCGGCAAGACCAACCGCGACGTCGCCGCCATCCTGGGCGCCAAGCCGCGCACCGTCGAGAAGCACCTCGAGCGCATCTACGAGAAGCTCGGCGTTGAGACGCGCACCGCGGCCGCCGCGCGAGCGCGACTCGTCTGATTACTTCCGTTCGATCTTGGCCGCGCGCGCCACGCGCGAGCAGAGTTGCACAAGGCTGTCGGTCACGGGCGACATCGGCGCAGAAGGAAGCTTGAGCGGCCTTTCGCGTTGAGTGGGCGCATCCGCATTCTCGCCGCGGTGCATGATTGCATCCGGCAGCCCTTCGGCGGATATTGGAATTACCCGTGGAGGGCGCAGTGGAACGCAAGTTCCTCTTGCTGCCCGGATGCGTGCGCGTATTGCTGGAGCGCGGAAGCGCAGCAGCGGATATCGTGCCAGTCCTCGCAGACGCAGTCCTGCTCGCCAAGAAGAAGAGGCGAGACGGCCTTCTAGTTATCAGCGGGCTGGACGATCCGGCGACTGCGGCTTCGCTGCCGGACGCCATTCACGCCATGCATGCAGCGGGAGCGCCGCCGCCCTCCAAGCTCGCGTTCGTGGCGCTGATGTATCCGCAGTACGCGGTGTATCACTTCGCCGAGCATCTGGCGCCGAAATACGGCATGCAGGCGAAGGTTTTTACCGATGTGCTCGACGCGAAGATCTGGCTCCGAGCGGCACAAGGACAGGGCAGCACGGTCCCTGTCCCGGGGGCCCCGTTGATGCGGGTCAGGTGAACCTAGCTACTGGGGCGGGATCTCCGCGGCGCGCGCCACCCGGGTCCACTTCTCTAGCTCGCTGCGGATGAGCGCCGCGAACTCGGCTGGGGTGCTGCCGACCGGCTGAGCGCCGTCGAGCGCGAGCTTTTCCTTCATTTCGTCGCTTTGCAGCGCCTTGACCGCCTCGGCGTTAAGCCGCGCGATCACCGGCGCGGGCGTGCCGGCGGGCGCCGCCATGCCGTACCACTGCATCGCCTCGTAGCCCGGCACCCCTGCGTCCGCCACCGGCGGCACGGCCGGCAGCGCTTCGATGCGCTTCGGCCCCGACACCGCGAGCGCACGCACGCGCCCTGAGTCCACCTGCGGCTTCGCGGTGAGCGCGTTGGCGAAGGTGGCCGCGATCTGGCCACCGATGAGGTCGGTGACCGCCGCGGCGGTGCCGCGATAGGGCACGTGCTGCAGGTCGATGCCCGCCATGCTCTTCAGGAGCTCCATCGAGAGGTGCGGCGAGGTGCCGATTCCCGGCGTGCCGTAGCTGAGCACCCCGGGCTTGCTCTTCGCCAGCGCAATGAACTCGGCGAGCGACCGCACCGGCAGCGCGGTGTTGACGATGAGCACGTTCGGCGCGGTGGCGGCGATCGTGATCGGTGCGAAGTCGCGCACCGGGTCATACGGCACCTTCTTGTAGAGCACCGAGTTGAGCGCGAGCGTGCTCGCCACCAGGAGCAGCGTATAGCCGTCGCCCGGGGAGCGCGCCACGAACTCGATACCGATCATGTTGCCCGCGCCGGGCTTGTTCTCCACGAAGAACGGCTGGCCGAGCGCCTTGGAATAGTGCTGCGCCAGCACGCGCGCCACGATGTCGGTCCCCCCGCCCGGCGGCGACGGGACGACGATCTTGACCGGGCGGGTCGGATATTCGGACTGCCCCCAAACCTGCCCGCAGGCGACGAGGAAGACAACGGTGAAAAACCTAACCCAGTGCATTCAATCTTCTCCCATTGCGTTCGACCGGCTTCGCCGCGACCAGCACGAACGCGATCACGCACGGCTCGGTACCGCGGTTGACCCAGTTGTGCACAGTGCCGCGCTGCACGAGCACGTCGCCCGCGCCCAGGCGAACCGTCTCGCCCTCGAGCTCCATGTCGATTTCGCCCGCAAGCACGACCGCGTAATCGATCGACTCGGTGCGATGGTTGCGCGGCGCGACGCCGGGACTGTACTCGACGATCCGGAACACCGTACCGTTAGGATCGGTCGTGGCCACCTCCCGCGCCGAGCCATCGCGCTCTTCGCCGTTGTCCGCCGGAAACTCTCCAGTGGACCACACCACGCAGCTCGCATGGTTCGGCCGTCGCGAGATGACGTTTGTGCAGAGCTCGTCGATCGCCACGCGCGCCCTGCCCTGAGCGTCATGGCGGGTCACCACCCTTCGGATCTTCAGCGTCATGTCAGTCCCGCGTGATGAGGAGATGCCCGAGGCGCCGCGCTCGGGGGTAGTCGCGCTGCACGGAGCGGAAGATACGCCGCAAATTGCGCCATGGCGACGGGTCGCGGTAAAACCGGTGAAGGAAGAGCAGGTCCGCGACGACGCTCGCCATCCAGTCGACGCGCGTCGTGTACCCGAGCACCGCGCGCACGCCGGTCTGCTTGAGAAACGCCTTCGCGAAGCGCTCGCCCTGAACGCCTCGCAGCACGCTGCATGCCGCAAAATAAACGAGGTTGCGATACCCCCGCCCGTAGCCGGCAAAAGCCTCGATGAGCGGCTCCGCCCCGATGTCCCCGGTGAGCGAGATCACCGTTCCCGGCTTGCCGTGGAACGCGAGGTAATAGACCGGCGCATCGAAGAGATCCGCCCGGCGCCACATCACGCCGTCCGGCCGCCGGGTGTAATACGCGAGCCCCTGCGCAGACTCCACGAACCGGTGCGCCACCCGCAGCGGCGGACTTGCGAGCGGTGCCAGAGCCTCGAAAAAGGGCTTGACCGAGAAGCTCTCGAATAGCTTCTCGTTCCAGTACGTCTCCAGGCATACCAGCTTCGCCGGCGCTTTCATCCTAGAATGATCGCATCGTGCGTCGCCTTCTTCTCGCGGCGGTCGCGGCCGTGCTGCTTCCGTTTCACGCCGGATTGGCGCAGGAGGCGAACACGACCCAAATGGAGGTGATCTCCGAGATCTTCCGCTGCGTGGCTCAGGGCCTGCCTGAGGACTGGGCGAGCGCGCACATGATCGTCGACCTGGCAACCCCGGGCGATGCCACCGGCAAGGTGCGTTATCTCGTCTTCCGCAAGGACGCCGCAGACAAGCCGGAATCGTTTACACCCTGCGACACCGACGGTCCGCCAACGGCCCTGATCGGGCTGCGCGAGCAGGAACCCGTCGAGCGCCGAGGCTGGACCACCGCGCGCCTGGTGCTCGAGCGCGACGGCAGCTTCCGCCTCAACTACGACTTTCCGCCTAAGTAACTTTTCTCGGGAAATCGCTGCGCCGCTTTGGCCGGCAGCGTCTCGCGCACCTTCGCGCGAATGACCTCGAAGAACGGGTTGCTCCGTAGGCGCGCGAACGTCGAGAGCGACACGACGAGCGCACCGTTCTCGCCGCGCGCGGCGACGCTTCCGATGTTGAAACGCGTCGGCACGTCGTCGGGAGCGCCGTCGATGCCGTACACGGGATCGTCGGGCGGAAACGGCAAAGCCACGTGGCCGAGCGAGAAGATTCCGCGCGGCCATTCGAATGGCAAGTCGTTTTTTTCGAAAGCCGCTGCACGCGCCTGGCGCGTGAGCGCCGCGATTGCACGCGTCTGCGGCCCGCGATTCGTGACGATCGTGAGCTTGAACGGCAGGTCCTGCGCGGCGCGCAGCCGCTCGAGACCCTCGAGCGGACCGGGCGCCAGCAGCATCTCGATCTGCTCGTAGCGATTGACGTCGAACACGACCAGCTCGTGTCCGCGCTCGGGCAGATAATTCAGCAAGCCGCGCACGACCTCCGCGGCCGTGACCGTCGAATCGACGAGCGACTGGAACATCACGACGCGCGGCATGGCTTCGAGCCGCCCCCCGTGCGCCGCGCCCTCAAGCTCCGCGCGCAGCGTGCGCGTCAAGTTGTAGATCTGGCTAGCGGCGTTGACGGGAAACGAGTTGTATTTGTAGGGATCGTACTCGGGGAACACGTCGAGCCAGCGCGACTTCTCGAAGGCGGGGATGAACGCGAGACGCGACAGCACGTTCGTGAGCACGGCGAACGGCGAGATCCCGATCGCGGCGGAGATCAGATACAGGCCCTGCGGCCGCGGCAACGTCGAATCGTCGAGCGAGCGCACGGAGTAGAGCGCCACGAGCGCGGCGCCCGTTGAGTGGCCGCCCGCGATGAACGGCTTGCCGGGCGCTTTCGCGGCCGCGTGCTTCGCGGCGAGCACGACCGCCCCGTACCAGTCGCGCCAGCTCACGTCGACGAGGCCGGCGGGCACGGTGCCGTGCCCAGGCATCCGGAGCACGAGCACGTAATAGCCCTGCGAATAAAGCGTCTCGGCGAGCGCGCGCATGCTGTACGGCGAGTCCGTGAGGCCGTGCACCAGCAACGCGGCGCCGCGAATCTCGCTCGGCACGAGCTCGAACGAGCGGTTGTACGGCGTGTCGAGCGCGAGCTTCTCCGTGACGGACCCCGGCGTGTAGCGGCCGAGCCGATTCGTGTCGGCGGCCTTCGGATCGGCGAGCACGCGGCTCCGGAGCTCGGCGAACAGTCGATCCTCGAGCGCGCGATACTCTTCGAACGACTTCGGCGCATCGGGGCGGCCGGCGTGGAACTCCGCCGCGAGCGCGATCCTGTGCCAAGGCCGGAGATCCGCGAGCCGCAGGCGAGCCTGTACGGCGAACACCATCACGATCGTCACGAGCACCGTCAGGCAGAGCGCGCCCGCGTAGAGCAGCAACTTGATAACCCCCCTACGCCACGTCATCGCTCGCGACCGCGAAAAGAACACAATGGCTGAGACGCCGAGGGTGCTAAGCCGGCTTCCTTAGGAAATCAAAATCGCAGCCGTCTTCGGCCTGGAGCACGTGATCCATGTAGAGCTTGGCGTAGCCGCGCACGGGCGGAGTGACTGGCGGCTTCCAGGCTGCCTTTCTTTTCCGTAGTTCCTCTTCGGCAACGGCGAGGTCGATCGAGCGGCTTTTCACCGAGAGGCGCAGGCGGTCGCCGTTGCGAACCAGGGCGAGCGGGCCGCCGACGGCGGACTCGGGGGAGACGTGGAGGACGATGGTGCCGTAAGCGGTACCGCTCATGCGGGCGTCCGAGATGCGGACCATATCCTTCACGCCGGCGCGGGCGAGCTTGGAGGGAATGGGCAGGTAGCCGGCTTCGGGCATGGCGTAGCCGGACTTGGGACCGGCGTTCTGCAGGACGAGGAAGTCGTCTGGGGTGACGTCGAGCTGGGGATCGTCGATGCGGGCGGAGAGATCATCGAGCGAGGTGAAGACGACGGCACGGCCTTCGCGCTCGAAGAGCTTGGGATCGGCGGCGGAGCGCTTGAGGATGGCGCCGTTCGGGGCGAGGGAGCCGAAGAGGGCGACGAGTCCACCTTCCGTCGCCAAGGGCTCTCTCAGGGGCTTCACCACGGCGCGGTCGACCCACGCGGGGTGCGCCTGCAAAACCTGTTCAAGGGGAATTCCCGCCACGGTCATGCAGTCGAGGTGCAGGAGGGGCTTCAGCTCGCGCATCACCGCGCCGACACCGCCGGCGGCGTAGAGGTCGGACATGTAGTGCTGGCCGGTGGGCTTCAGGTCCACCAGCACCGGGGTGGAATCGGAAAGCTGATTCAGGCGCTTCAGGTCGATCTTGATGCCCGCCCGGCCTGCCACGGCGGTGAGGTGGACGATCGCATTGGTGGAACCACCGATCGCAAGCAGCACGCGCAATGCGTTTTCGACCGACCTTTCATTGATGATTTGAGAAGGTCGCAGCCCCGTTTTGATCAATTCAACGGCACAGCGCCCGCTCGCCTCGGCGGCGCGTAGCCGGTCGGCGTGAACCGCCGGGATGGCGGCGCTGCCGGGCAGCGCCATGCCGAGCGCCTCGGCGATCGACGCCATGGTCGAGGCCGTGCCCATTACGGCGCAGGTTCCGGCCGTGGTGGCGAGGTTGCCTTCGATGGTTTCGATCTCCGCGGAGTCCACCTTCCCGGCGCGGTGCAGCGCCCAGAACCGCCGGCAATCGGTGCAGGCTCCCAGGCGCTCGCCATGGAACGAGGTCGGCATCATCGGTCCGGCGAGAAGCTGCACCGCCGGCAGGTTCGCCGAGACCGCGCCCATCAGCTGCGCCGGGACGGTCTTGTCGCAGCCGCCCACCAGCACCACCGCGTCCATCGGCTGGGCGCGGATCATCTCCTCGACGTCGATCGACATCAGGTTGCGGAACATCATCGAGGTCGGGCTCAGGAACACCTCGCCGAGCGACACGGTGGGAAACTCGATCGGCAGCGCGCCCGCCGCGAGCACGCCGCGCTTCACCGCATCGATCAGCTCGGGGAAATGGCGGTGACAGTTGTTGAAGCCGCTCTTCGAGTCGGCGATCCCCACCACCGGGCGAGCGAGCATCTCGGCCGAGTAGCCCATGCTCTTGGCGAACGAGCGCCGAAGGTAAAGGGAAAACGCCGGGTCGCCGTAGTTGGTGAGGCCCTTTCCCAGTCCCTTCGGCTTCGTTTCGCTCATGGCATCAGCCTTCGCGCACCGGCTCCACGTAGATCTCGACCCTGCGGTTGAGCTGGCGCCCGGCTTCGGTAGTGTTGCTCGCCACCGGCTCGGCCTCGCCCTTGCCGGCCGTCGCGAGGCGCACCGGGTTCACCTTCTTCGACTCGAGGTACTGCGCCACCGAGTAGGCGCGGCGCTGCGAGAGATCCTGGTTGTACTTGTCGGTGCCCACATTATCGGTGTGCCCGACCACCGTCAGCGTCGTCTTGCCGTAGCGCGTCATCGTGTCCGAAAGCTTGTCCAGCGTGGAGTAAAAATCCGGCTTGATGCTGGTGGAGTTGGTGTCGAACGCGGTGTGGCTGGTCATGGTGATGCGCACCACGTCGTTCGGCATCTTGTCGACCTTCGCCTCCCCGGTCTGGATCTCCTTCGCCAGGTTCTTTTCCAGGTCGCGCTTCTGGTTGTCCATGTAGGTGCCGACTGCGCCGCCGGCGAGCCCGCCGCCGATCGCGCCGATGATCGCACCTCTCGAGCGGTTGCTGCTGTATGCCGTGGCGCCGAGCACGGCGCCGCCCACCGCGCCGATGGCGACGGCCTGGTTGGTGTAATTCGTCGGGATGTTGTCGCACGCCGCCAACGCAACTGCCAGGACTGCAATAGAGATTTTCTTCATGTGTTACTCCATATCTCCTGTGAAACCTTCATGATGAGCTCGAACTGTGGCACGGACTCGCGCGGGCGCTATCGTACTCGAGGCAATAGACGTTCGCATGAGTAGTGCATCACGTCCGGCGCCGCGATCGTCACCTTCGGCACGCCGTCCAGACGAACACCCAACATCATCCGTACTCGGCGCGAAGCATTCTGGCCGCTTCGACCATCGCCTTCATCTTGCCGAACGCGACCTCGCGCGGCAGGTACTTCATGCCGCAGTCGGGCGCGAGGATGATGTTTTCCTTTTCGACGTAAGGCATCGCTCGCTTCACCCGGTCGAGGACTTGCTGCGGCGTCTCCACCGTCATGTCGTTGAGGTCAAGCACGCCGACCATGATTCTCTTGCCCGCGAGCTTCCCGAGCACCACGCAATCCAGATTGGATTGCGCCGTCTCAATGGACACCTGCCGGCACGAGCACCCTGCCAATTCGGGCAGGAACGAATAGCCCGAGGGCCGCGCGTGAATGATCGCGGCGTAGCCAAAGCAGATATGCACGGCCGTCTCTCCAGATATTCCGTCTAGCGCCCGTTTGAGCGCGCGCAGACCGTATTGCCGCGCCTTGTCCGGGCGTGCCTGCATGTAGGGCTCGTCGATCTGGACGATGTCCGCTCCGGCGGCGAAGAGATCGCGGATCTCCTCGTTCACGGCGACGGCATAGTCCATGGCCGCTTCCTCCTCCGAGCCGTAGTAGTCGTTCTGCGCCTGCTGCGACATCGTGAACGGACCCGGCACGGTCATCTTCACCTGCTTTTTCGTGTGTCTTCTAAGAAAAAGGAGATCGTCGATTTCGACCGGATGCTTGCGCCTCACCTTGCCGACGATACGCGGCACCGGGTTGGGGTGCCCCGAGCGGTCGAGCGCAATCCCGGGGCTGTCGATGTCCACGCCCTCGAGCGCGGTGGCGAAGCGGTTGGAATAGCTCTCGCGCCGCGTCTCGCCGTCGGTGACGATGTCGAGACCCGCCTCCTCCTGCGCCCGGATCGCGAGCACGGTCGCATCATCTTGTGCTTCTTTCAAAAAAGATTCTTCAACCCGCCAAAGCTCTCGCGCCCGCACCCGCGGCGGGAAACGCCCGGCGAGCTTGTTGCGGTCGATCAGCCATTCCGGCTGCGGGTAGCTGCCGACCAGGGTGGTGGGAAAGAGCATTTCCTATCCTGACTTTCTACCCATCTGCGAATTTGGGGGAAATCTTCCTCAGCCGAGCCGGGTCGATGCGTCCGCTGCGCTGGATATAGCTCCATGCGAACTCGCGCGGCGCGAGCCGCATGTGCTCGGGGAAGCGATCGTACCAGTTGCCGCTCGCATCCGCCGCCGCGACGAGCTTCTCGACCATCGGCCTGCGCGCGGCCTCGAACGCCTGCAGAGCCTCCACCACAGGATACTCGTTCAGCGCCTTGGCCAGCGCGATGGCGTCCTCCATCGCCAGGCGCGTCCCGGAACCGATCGAGAAGTGCGCGGTGCGCAGGGCGTCGCCGATCAGCACCACATTGCCTGCGTGCCAGCGTGCATTTCTTACGTTGGGGAAATTCCTCCATACGGACTTGTTCGATACGAGACGGTGCCCTGCCAGCGTCTGCGCGAACGTCCGTTCGCAGTATTGAAGCGTTCGCGCCTCATCCATGCCGGAGAACCCAACGCGTTGCCATGTATCCGTGTCGCACTCGAACACGAAAGTGCTCATCTGCGGCGAATGCCGATAATGGTGCGCGTTGAAAGTCCCATGCTCGTTCTCGACGAAAGTCTGGGTCAGCGTCGGAAAGATTTTTGTCGTGCCGAACCAGGCAAACTTGTTCGTTAGCGGCGTAATCGTGGTACCGAAGTCCGCGCTACGGCGCACGAATGAATTGGCGCCGTCGGCCGCGACTACAAGGTCATAGCTCTTCAACTCCTCAGGGGAAGCCAGCGCTTTCCGATACTCGGGCACGACTTCGGCGCTAGCCGCGCGCTGCTGCATCAGCCGCAGGAACTCGAGCCGCCCGATCGCCGAGAAGCCGATGCCGTCGATGACGACCGGCGTGCCACGGTGCACGACGGTGAGGTCGGTCCACGCCTCCATGTGAGGCGTGATGGCGTCGTAGGTCTGCGGATCGTCGCCGCGCAGGAACTCGAGCGCCTTGTCGGAGAACACCACGCCGAAGCCGAAGGTGGCGTCGGGCGGGTTCTGCTCGACCACGCGCAGCTCGCAGCGCGGGTCGGCTTTCTTGAAGAGATAGGAGAAGTAGAGCCCAGCGGGACCGGCGCCGGCGACGAGGACCTTCATTCCCCCCAGATCTTACGCGCCGCGTCGACGCACAACTTCAGTTTCGCCCTCTCGTCGGCCTCGGTCACCGGGTTGCCGCCCATCGTGCTTGCGAAGCCGCACTGCGGGCTGATGGCGAGGCTGGCCGGGTCGATGTACTTTGATGCGTCCTCGGTGCGCCGCTTCAGCGCGTCCATCTGCTCGAGCTCCGGCGTCTTCGAGCTCACGAGGCCAAGCACCACGCCCTTGCCCTTCGGCACGAAGCGAAGCGGCGCGAAGCCGCCGGCGCGCGCCGTGTCGAACTCGAGCAGGAAATGATCGACGTCGGTGCCGGCGAAGAACTTCTCGGCCACCGAGTCGTATCCGCCCTCGGACAGGTACATCCCCTTGTAGTTACCGCGGCAGACGTGCACGCCGACCGCCACACCCTTCGGCCGGGCCGTAACAGCTTGGTTGATGGCTTCTATGTAGAGGTCGACCAGCTTGTCGGGATCCCCGCCCCTGCGCTTCACCTTTGTGCGCGCCGCGGGGTCGCACAGGATCGCCACGGCCACCTCGTCGAGCTGGACGTACTTGCAGCCGGCGGCGGCCAAGTCAGCGATCTCCGCCTGGTAGACCTTGCCGAGGTCGGCGAAAAACTTCTCGGCGCTGTCGTAGGCCGAGCCCCAGTCGGTAAAGCGGTAGAAATGCATGGTCGACGGCGCCGGCATCGTGATCTTGTTGTTGCCGAAGCCGAGCTCGTCGAGCGTAATCGCCTCTGCGCGCGACACCTTGCCGCTCACGTAAGGCGCCGTGAACTTCGATTCGTGACCTGCATCGTCGTGGAACGTGAAGACCGCGTCCTTGACCTCCAGCCCTTTCGTCAGGCGGACGAACTTCTCCCAATAGGAGATGCGCCTGAACTCCCCGTCGGTGAGCACCTGCAGTCCGCAGTCGCGCTGCACGCGGATGACTTCGCGGATCGCATCGTCTTGTGCGGCGCGGAAAGCGACGTCCGTGATTTCGCCGGCGGCGTGCTTCCTGAATGCGTCGCGCAGGGGGCGCGGGCGCAGCAGGCTGCCGATGTGATCAGCGCGGAACGGGACCATCCGATCTTCTCCTTCTGCGGAATTCTATTGTGCTATAGAATTCGGCCGAGGAGGAGGCCTTGGCATCGGCTGGGACTTCGCGCGCGGAGAAGACCGCCCGCCGGTTGTCGGAGATCACCGACGCGGCGGCGAAGGTGTTCGCGCGGCGCGGCTATCACGGCGCCTCGACGCAGGATATTGCAGACGTCCTCGGCATCCGACAGGCGAGCCTCTACTACTACTTCGATTCGAAGGAAGACGCGCTCGAGGCGGTGTGCGCCAGCGGCCTGGAGGACTACGCCGTGCGCGCGCAGCGCATCCTGCGCTCCGACGCGGACGCTTCGACCAAGGTGTCCCAGCTCGTCCACCAGCATCTCGCGCCTATGGCCGAGCGCCTCGAGTACACGCAGGTCTTCCTGCGCGAGCGGCGCTTCCTGCCGCAACCGGCGCGGCGCCGCATCCGAGCGAGCGAGCTGCGCTACGAGCGCATCATCCAGCGGGTCATTCAGCAAGGCGTGCGTTCGGGCGAGTTCCGCCGTGATCTGGACGCCCGCATGGCGACGCTGGCGCTGCTCGGCCTGGGAAACTCGGCGGCGCTGTGGATCGCGCGCGAACCGGGCGCGACCATCGAAGGCACCACCGGCGCCTACGCCGAGATGCTGGTGCGCGCGTTCCGGGCGGGGCATTGATGCTTTCCGCACAGAGCGCTCCCGCCCTGCTCGCCGAGCGCGCCCGGACCGACCCGGGCGGGATCGCGTTGCGCGCCAAGCGCCTTGGGCTGTATGAAGAGCGCAACTGGAAGGACTACGCCTCGAAGGTCGCGCGCTGCGCGCACGGCCTGCGCCGGCTCGGCCTGCAGGCGGGCGAGCGCGTCGCCATCATGGGCGATGCCTGCGAAGAATGGGCGATCGCCGATCTCGGCGCCCAGGCCGCGGGCGCGGTGACGTTTGGCATCTATCCCACTGCTTCTGCTGCCGAGGTGGAGTACCAGCTGCGCGACGCCGACGCATCGTTCTTCGTGGCCGAGGATCAGGAGTACCTCGACAAGGTGCTTCCGCTTCTCGAGCGGCTGCCTGGCCTGCGCCGCATCGTGGTGTTCGAC
Organism: Burkholderiales bacterium; assembly: GCA_036006885.1. Classification (GTDB taxonomy): domain Bacteria; phylum Pseudomonadota; class Gammaproteobacteria; order Burkholderiales; family SG8-39; genus SCGC-AG-212-J23. The sequence goes on from DASYPG010000462.1 coordinate 14,965, forward strand.
GACTCGGCGATGTTCGCCTACGACGACCCGCGCATCACCCCCTTCGAGGAGGTGATCGCCGAACCGGGGGAGCCGCTCGAGCGCCTTTGCGCGGGCATCGATGCGGGCGACCCGGCGTTCATCGTCTACACGTCAGGCACCACCGGAAATCCCAAGGGCGCGATCGTCACGCATGGCACGCATGTGGCCGCGGCGCGAAACATGATCGAGCACTACCCGCTGCTCGGGCGGCCCGGGCAGCGCACCGTGGCCTATCTGCCGCTGTGCCACATCCTAGGCCGCGACGTCGGCATCACGCTGCCGCTGCTTGGCGGCCCGACCCCCCATTACGGCGAGGACGTCGAGGACCTGCCGCGCACGCTTTACGAGGTGGCGCCCACAGTGCTCGTCACGGTGCCTCGCTACCTGCAGAAGTTCGCTTCGCAGGTACTGATTCGCATCGGCAACACCACGCCCCTGAAGGCGCTTGCGTATCGGACGGCCATGGCGGTCGGCCGCCAGCAGGCGCGGGCCCGGTGGGAAGAAAAGCCGGGTAGCCGCCTGCTCTACCCGCTGGCAAGGCTGCTCGCGTTCCGGCCGCTGCTCGAGCAGATCGGGCTGGACGAGGTGCGGCTCGTCATCTCCGGCGGCGCGCCGTTGCCGGCGGAAACCGCCGCGCTGTGGCAGATCTGGGGGGTCAATCTGGTCGAGATCTACGGCCAGACCGAGCAGGCGGGCGCGATCATCTCGGGCCAGCGCGGGCCGTTTCCACGGCCCGGCAACGTCGGCAGCGTGGCGCCCGGCTTTGAGCTCAGGCTCGACGAGCGCGGCGAGATCCTGGTGCGGGGCCCGCACCAGTTCGTGGAGTATCTGAACAATCTGGATGCGACCCACGAGGTGAAGGGTGAGGACGGCTGGTTGCGTACCGGCGACATCGGAGAGCTCAAGGACGGCGTGCTGCACCTCGTGGATCGAGCCCGCGATTTCATCGTAACGGCCGGCGGGAAGACGCTGTCGCCCTCCTACATCGAGAACCTGCTGCGCGCGAGCCCGTACGTCGCCGAGGCGATGGTGATCGGGCACGCCCGCAAGTACGTCACCGCACTGATCGAGATCGACCACGACGCGGTCGCCGACTGGGCACGCAGTCGCGACATCGCCTATACAGGATTCACCAGCCTTGCCGAGCATGCCGAGGTGCGCAAGCTGTTCGAGGCGGAGATCGGCAAGGCGAACGCCTCGCTGGCGCGCGTCGAGCAGGTCAAGACGTTCCGCATCCTGCCCAGGGCGCTCGACCCGGAGGAAGAAGGCGAACCGGTGACACCGACGCGCAAGGTAAAGCGCACCCTGATGCTGGAGCGCTTCAAGCCGCTGGTGGAGTCGATGTACGACGAGCGGGAGGAACGGCTCGTCGCCCGTGAAATCGGACAGGTCTTGACCTAGGAGGAGGACACCATGAGGAAACTGCTGTGCATTCTCGCCAGCGCGCTGCCGGCGGCTGCGTCGCAGGCGCAGGACGCCTATGTCATCGGCGTATCCGGCGCCATGACCGGGCCGGTCGCGCCGAACTATGCGCCGGTCGTCGAAGCGATGAAGGCCTACCTGGAGGATGTGAACGGGCGTGGCGGTATTAGTGGGCGCAAGGTGAGAATCGTCGTGCTCGACGACCAGGCACAGCCCTCGCGCGCCGCCACCAACGCCAAGCAGCTCCTCGACCAGGACAAGGTCGCGATGCTGCTCAACGTGAGCCTGTCTTCCACGTATGCGCCGATGATCGCGGAATCCAAGCGCGCCGGCGTGCCGCTCTACTTCGCCGGCGCGGTCTGTCCGAAGGAGACCTATCCGCCGGCCGACCCGCTGCAGTTCTGCTCGACCGCATTCGGCGCAAACCTCGACTCGCAGGCGGCGCTCGCATTCGTCAAGGCGCAGGCCAAGGAGCCGGTGCGTATCGGCTTTCAGGCCATGGCAATTCCCATTGCGCGCGCGGAGATCGACTACGCCGAGGGCCTTTCCAAGACGCTCGGCATGACGGCGGTCGAGAAGCAGATCTCGCCGCCGCCGGCGCCCGACTACACGCCGTTTGCCACAAAGCTCGTCGAAGCCAAGCCGAACTGGGTCTGGTCGTGGTCGCCGTGGGTGGCGCAGGTCCGCACCTTCGAGTCGATGCGCCGCCTGGGCTGGAACGGCAGATATTTGACCTGGGCGCACCTGAACGCCGAGGAGGAGCTTGCCCGCATCAAGGACGGCGAGTTCTACGTCGTCGGTACCAACGCCTTCATGGAGGACAACCTTCCGGTGCACGCCGAGATCCGCGCGGTCGCCGCCCGCGCGAAGCTCGACTACCCCGTCTCTTACCTGACCGAGGGCTTCGTCGCCGGCCTGGTGGTGGAGCAAGCGCTGCGCAACACGCCGTGGCCGCCCACGCCGCAGAAGGTGCTCGCAGCGATGAACAACCTCAAGGTGGACATGAAAGGCCTGCGCGGCGGTCCGCTCGAGTGGACCAAGGACAACCACTTCCGGACCAAGCAGTACTACCGCGTCTGGCGCTGGGATCCTGCGGGCAACCGCATCGTGCGCGCGCAGGACTGGCAGGCCATCGAGGTGAAGCGCTAGCGCGTGCAGCTCGCAGTCAACATCGCGGTCCTCGCCGCGATCTATGCGCTCATCTGCTGCGGCTATGTCCTGATCTACCGCGTCAGCCGGGTGCTCTCGCTCGCGCACGGCGAGCTGATGATGCTTGGCGCGTACGGCCTGTACGCGACCGCCTCGCTGTTCGAGGGCCACCCGCTGCTCGCGCTCGCGGCCGCCGCCGCGCTGGCCGTCATGGTCGGCGTGGCGGTGTACCTGGCTCTGATGTGGCGCATGACCGGGGAATCCGTGCTGGCGGCAGTCCTCGCCACCATTGCGCTCGGGATCCTGCTGCGCGGGGCGATGATCCTGGTGTTCGGCACGCAGACCCGGTATCCGCTGCGCGATCTCGGCTGGAGCAACGCCTCCCTGCCCGTCTTCGGCGGCGCGCGCATCTCCGCCGTCGGGCTCGCCCTCGTGATGACCACTGCGATCGTGTATGCGGGCCTGTTCGCGTTCCTGCGCTGGACGCGTTGGGGAATCCGCATGCGCGCGGCGGGACAGCATCCACTGCTTGCCGCGCAGCGCGGCATCGGACTGCACGGCGTCTACGCGCTCGCATGGGGCCTTGCTACGCTCACCGGCGGAATCGCGGGCATGCTGATCGCCTGCGATGCCGGACTCGAGGGCACGCTGGTGATCATCGGGCTGAAGGCGTTCCCGGCCGCGCTGGTGGGCGGCCTCGACAGCCTGCTCGGCGCGCTGGTCGGCTCGGTCGTCGTCGCTGCGGCCGAAGTGCTCCTTATTCACCACGTCGACTCGCTGCTCTCCGACGTCGTGCCGTTCGCCATGCTGCTCGCCATGCTTGCGGTGCGTCCGTGGGGTCTTTTCGGCAGCCGCGAGGAGCTTGATCGGGTATGAGCGGCTACTTCCGCACCAGCTATTCGGACGATGTTGCGCTCCTGCAGACGCGCATGCAGAAAGTCTGGCTTGCGCTGTTCCTGCTCGCGCTGTGCGTGTATCCCTTCCTCGCCGGGCCGCTCTGGCTCGACCTGGGCAACCAGGTCTTCCTCGGTTCGATCGGCGCGGTGGCGCTGATGCTGCTCACCGGCTACGCGGGGCAGATCTCGCTCGGCCACGCGGGGCTGCTTGCTGCCGGCGCGTTCACCACCGGCATCCTTTTCAAGGAGTTCGGGGCCACTCCATGGGTGACACTGCCGGCTTCGGCGGCGGTAGGCGCGCTTCTCGGCCTGATCTTCGGTTTACCGAGCCTGAGGCTGCGCGGCCTGTACCTAGCGGTGTCGACTCTCGCGCTGCACTTCATCGTCACCTTCCTGGGCGGCGAATACGAGGCCAAGCGCGGCTTCTCCACCGGCATCGTCATCGATTCGCCGATCGGCAGCGCTCTGGGCTGGTATTTCGCCCTGGTCGCCGCGGCGGCGGCTGCGCTGCTGGTCGCGCTGAACCTCCTGCGCTCGCGGACCGGCCGCGCCTGGCGAGCGATCCACGGCCGCGAAACCGTCGCGGCAGCGCTCGGCATCAGCGTCCAGCGCGCCAAGCTGTCGGCGTTCGTGGTGTCTTCCACCCTGACAGCGCTCGCCGGCTGCCTGTTCGCCTATTACCGCGGTTTCGTTTCTGCCGAGGCGTTCTCCCTTTACCTCACCATCCAGTACGTAGCGATGATCATCATTGGAGGGATGGGGTCGATCCTCGGCGCCGTGCTAGGCACGGTCTTCGTCGTGCTCTTTCCATATGCCATCGATGGCGGCATGCGCCTGCTCGGCGTCGCCGACCGGTTGTCGTCGGTTGTCTTCGCGGTCAACTACGCCGCCTTCGGCCTGGTGATGATCGTCTTCCTCGTGTTCGAGCCGCAGGGCCTCGTCGGCCTCTGGCGCCGCATCCGGAACTGGTTCCTGCTGTGGCCCTTCAAGCAGCGGCCGCTCGCGAAATGACCGCGCTCCTCAGGCTGGACAAGGTGGAGGTGACCTACCATCGCGTCATCACCGCGGTCCAGGGCATCACGCTCGAAGTCGCGAAGGGCTCCGTCGTCGCGCTGCTCGGCACCAACGGCGCGGGCAAAACGACGGTCTTACGCGCCATCTCGGGATTCATCGGCCTCGACGACGCCCGCGTCACCGAGGGCTCGATCGCCTACCGCGGCGAGCGAATCGAGAATCGCCTCCCGCAGCAGGTCACATCGCTGGGCATCGCCCTGGTTCCTGAGCGAAGCAAGGTTTTCGAAACGCTCAGCGTCGACGAGAACCTTGAAGCCGCCGTCCCGCGGCGCGGCTCGCGCTTCGGCAAGGAGCTCGCTTACGACCATTTTCCCGCGCTCGGGCGATTGCGAAGTCGCGAAGCCGGCTACCTCTCCGGCGGCGAGCGTCAGATGCTCGGGATAGCCGGAGCGCTCATGTGTGGTCCGAACCTGCTGCTGGTCGACGAGCTTTCGCTGGGCCTCGCGCCCCTCGCGATCGAGGAGCTCGCGCGCGCGCTACGTGGCATCCGCGAGCGGCTCGGCACCACGTTGGTCGTCGTCGAGCAAAACGCCAACGTGGCGCTCGATCTCGCCGACTACGCGTACGTCATCGAGAACGGACGCATCGTGCTCGACGGCACACCGGAGCGGCTGCGCGCGCATCAGGACGTGCGCGAGTTCTACCTCGGAGCGGGGAGCGGAGGGCAGCGCCGCAGTTACCGAGATGTGAAGCAGTACCGCCGCAGCCGGCGCTGGTATGGCTGACGCGGCGCTCGAGCTGAAAAGCCTTTCGCTCGCCTTTGGCGGACTGCAGGTCCTGCAAGACATTTCATTCGAGGCGCGAGCAGGCGAGCTGCTTGCTTTGATCGGCCCCAACGGCGCGGGCAAGACGAGCGTCCTTAACTGCATCTGTGGCCTTTATCGTCCCGCCGCCGGCGAGATCCTGTTCGGCGGCCGTGCGATCACCCGGGATCGGCCGCACGCCATCGCACGGGCAGGGGTCGCGCGCACCTTCCAGCACGGCGAGCTTTTCTCCGGCATGACGGTAGTGGAGAACCTGCTCGTCGCCCGCCATTCGCGGCTCGGCACCGGGCTGCTCGGCGAGAGCCTGTTCCTGCCCAGCGTGCGCGCGGCGGAGTCGATCCACCGCCGGCGCGTTGAGGAGATTCTCGATTTTGCCGATCTCGAGCGCTACCGCCATCATGCCGTCGATACGCTGCCGTTCGGCATGCAGAAGATCGTCGGCTTCGCCCGCGCGCTCGCGATGGAGCCGCGGGTGCTCCTTCTTGATGAACCGTCGGCCGGCCTCAACCGCGACGAGCGCGAAGACCTCGCGCGCTATCTGCTGCGCGTTCGCCACGAGCTCGGCATCCCCATGGTGTGGGTGGAGCACGACATGCAGATGGTGGCCGACCTCGCCGACCGCGTCTGCGTGCTCAACCATGGCAGGCAGCTTGCTCAAGGGACACCCGCGGCGGTGCTGCGCGATCCGCTGGTCGTCGACGCCTACCTCGGGAAAGCCTAGGCGGCGAAGAGCTCGACGATCTGCTCGCGCAGCCAGCGGTTGCCGGCGTCGGCCTCGAAGCGCTCGTGCCAGTGCACGCCCACGTCCGCCGGCGGGATCGGCACCGGCGGCGGCAACGACTTGAAGTTTCCCCGGCGCTCGTACACTCGCGCTACCCGCGCCGGCAGGGTCAGGATGAGGTCGGTGCGCTCGAGCACCATGGGAACCACGGTGAAATGCGGCACGCGCAGCGCGATGCGCCGCGAGATGCCGGCGCGCTCGAGCGCCTCCTCGATCACCCGGTGGCCGCCGCGGTAGCTGACGAGCACGTGCGACGCGTTGAGGAATGCCTTCTTGGTCAGCGAAGTGATCTTGTGGTCGGCGCGCATCAGGCAAAGATAGGGATCGCGGAAGAGCGCGGTACGCCGAACCGGCGCGGCCAGGCCCGGCAGGAAGCCGACCGCCAGGTCGAGGGCGCCCGCGGCAAGCGCCGCGCCGATATCCTCGACATCCAGTCCGGCCGCCTCCAGCCGCACGCCCGGCGCCTGGCGCTGCACGCGCTCGATGAGCGGCGGCAGGAACTCGATCTGGCCGAGGTCCGACATGTAGAAGCGGAAGGCGCGGCTCGAGGTGGCCGGGTCGAAGCCCGGGCCGTGGGCGAGCGCCGATTCGAGCAGCGCCAGCGCCTGGCGCACCGGCTCGGCCAGCTCGCGCGCAAAGGGCGTCGCGTCCATACCGCCCGGGGTGCGCAGGAAGAGCGGGTCGCCGAAGAGCGCGCGCAGCCGCGCGAGCGCGTTGGACACCGCCGGCTGCGTCAGGCCCAGGCGCACGGCGGCGGGCGTGACGCCGCGCGCATGGAGCACCGCGTCGAACACCCGGAGCAGGTTCAGGTCGATGTCCTGAACATTCACGACGATGATTCATATCATGAGCGTCATTGATTTGACAAATAAACCGCGCGGCGCCTACCCTCGCCTTCCCTACAGGAGGAGGAAGCGAATCCCATGAAGCGCGTTCTTTGCCTTGCCCTCGCCCTCGGGGCGGCGCTCGCCGGGGCCCCGGCGCATTCACAGGAGGTGACGCTGCGCCTCGTGAGCGCGTTCCCCGAGAACCAGTTCTACGTGAAGCGCACGCTCGACTGGGTCGCGGACGTGAACAAGGACGGCAAGGGCGTGCTGCAAATCAACTTCATCGGCGGGCCCAAGGCGATCCCGACCTTCGAGGTCGGCAAGGCGGTGCAGACCGGCGTGGTCGATATCGGCTTCAGCACCGGCGCCTTCTATACCAACGTCATGCCCGAGGCCGACATCCTCAAGCTCTCCGAGACCAGCGCCGCCGAGCAGCGCAAGAACGGCGGCTACGAGCTGATCAACAAGATCTGGGCGGAGAAGGCGAACATGCGCTACCTCGCCAAGGTGGTCGAGTTCACGCCCTTCCACCTCTACATCAACAAGAAGATCGACAAGCCCGACCTCACCGGCATGAAGATCCGCATCACGCCGGTGTACCGCGAGTTCTTCCAGTCGATGAACGCGCAGGTGATGACCACCGCGCCGGGCGAGGTCTACACCGCGCTCGAGCGCGGCGTGATCGACGGCTACGGCTGGCCGATCCACGCGCTCTTCGACCTCAACTGGCAGGAGAAGACCAAATACCGAGTCGACCCCGGCTTCTACAACGCCGAGGTGTCGCTGGTGATGAACCTGGACAAGTACAAGGCGCTCACGCCGAAGCAGCGCGAATATCTCGACCGGAAAGCGCTCGCCTACGAGCAGCAGAACGACTTCTGGAAAACCTACAATCAGAGCGAGGCGAAGCGCCAGGCCGACGCCGGCATCCAGACCATCCGCTTCGACCCGGCGACCAGCAAGGCCTACGTCGAGAAGGCGAAGGAGATCGGCTGGGCGAACGCCATGAAGGCGAGCCCGCAGTACGGCGAGCAGCTGAAGAAGGTGCTCGCGAAGTAACCCATGAATCGGCTCGAGGCGGCGTACGGCAAGCTCCTGGAGGCGCTGGCCCTCGTCGCGTGCGCGCTGGTCTTCGGAATGACGCTCATGATCTGCGCCGACGTGCTGCTGCGGAACGTGCGTATCGTCCCGGGACTCGCAGGCCTCGAATGGTCGAACGAGATCTCGGAGGCCATGCTGTACCTCGTCACCATGCTCACGGCGCCGTGGCTGCTGCGCCGCGGCCAGCACATCCGCGTCGACATCATCCTGCGCGCCGTGCCGAAGCAGGTCGGCTGGATGTTCGAGTGGGCGGTGGACATCCTGGCGCTCGGCTGCTCGCTGTTCATGGCCTATTACGGCGCCCGCGCCGCGCTCGCGAGCTTCAATGCCGGGTCGGTATCGATCAAGACGCTGGTTACGCCGGAATGGTGGCTTCTCAGCGTGCTGCCGGTTGCGTTCCTCGCCCTTTCCATCGAGATGCTGTTCCGCATGCGGCGCCTCGCGGCTGCGGAGCGCGCGCCGCGCGACGACGCGGTCAGCACCGGCTAGGTCATGTCATGGGACGCGGCGGCGTTGCTGATGCTCGGTGGCTCGACCGTGCTGCTATTCCTCGGGCTGCCGGTCGCGTTCTCGTTCCTGGTGATCAACCTGCTCGGCGCATGGCTGTTCCTCGGCGGCGAGGCGGGGCTGGTGCAGCTTGCCCGCAACAGCGTCGGCTCGGTGGCGAGCTTCTCGCTTACGCCGATCCCGCTGTTCATCCTGATGGGCGAGGTGCTGTTCCACACCGGCCTCGCGGTGAAGGTGATCGACGGCGTCGAGAGGCTGATCCGGCAACTGCCCGGGCGCCTCGCGGTCGTCGCGGTGGTGGCCGGGACGGTGTTCTCCGCAATTTCCGGCTCGACCATCGCCACCACCGCGATGCTCGGCAGCCTGATGCTGCCGGTGATGCTCGCCCGCGGCTATCACCCCACCATGGCGACCGGACCCCTCATGGCGATAGGCGCCGTGGACATGCTGATACCGCCCTCGGCGCTGACCGTGCTGCTCGGCAGCCTCTCGGGCATCTCGATCTCGAAGCTCCTGATCGGTGGGGTGATACCCGGACTGCTGCTCAGCGTCGCCTTCGTGATCTACATCGTGGCGCGCGTGAAGCTCAACCCGGCGCTTGCGCCGACCGCGAGCTTTACCCAGCACCGTGGCTGGGAGAAGGTGAAGCCGTTCGTGCAGTACGTGATCCCGCTGGTGTCGATCTTCGTCGTCGTCGTGGCGTCGATGTCGGCCGGCTGGGCGACCCCGACCGAGTCGGCGGCGATCGGCGCGCTCTTCACCATGGTGCTCGCGATGCTGTATCGGTCTCTGACACTGGAAAACCTGGTGAAGGCTTTGCGCGGGACGACCGCCATCTCGGGGATGATCCTGTTCATCATCGTCGGCGCGACCACTTTCTCGCAGGTGCTGTCGTTCTCCGGCGCGAGCAGCGGCCTGGTGGAGCTGATCGCCGGCCTGGGCCTGTCGCCGCTCGCGCTGATCGCGGCGATGATGCTGCTGCTCATTTTCCTGGGCCTGTTCGTCGAGCAGGTGAGCATGATGCTCATCACGCTGCCGATTTACATGCCGCTGGTGCAGAAGTACGGCGTCGACCCGATCTGGTTCGGCGTCATGTTCCTCATCTGCATGCAGCTCGGCCTGCTCCTGCCGCCACACGGGCTGCTCCTCATGACCATGAAGGGCGTGGCCCCGCCGGCGGTCAGAATGGGGCACATTTTCCAGGCGGTGCTTCCCTATATCGCGATGAGCCTGCTGCTCCTCGCGCTTGTGTTCCTCGTTCCGGCGGTCGCCGTGTGGCTGCCTAAGGTACTGCTCTAGCCATGGAACGCTCCTTCAAGGAAGAAGTCGA
>DASYPG010000463.1:0-3504 GCA_036006885.1 Burkholderiales bacterium
TGGCTCAAGCTGTGCGACGAGCACGACGTGCCGGTGGACCTGTGCGTCACGCCGGGCGAGGCGGCGCGGCACCCGCAGCTCGTCGAGCGCCAGGCGACGGAGCGCGGCTACGCCAAGTTCCCGGTGTGGGCGAACGGCCGGCGCGGCGGCGCCATCCGCCGGCGCACGCCGAAGCTCGGCGAGCATTCGCGCGAGATCCTGGTCGAGCTCGGCTTCGACGACGCCGAGATCGCCGACTTCCTGAAGAGCCGCGCGGTGGGCACCTCCTGATGGCGGACCGGCGCAACCTGGTCTGGCCGATCGTGCTCATCGTGGTGGGGCTGCTCTTCCTCGCCTACAACCTCGGCTACCTCAGGTACTCCGAGCTGAAGGACATCATCGGCACCTGGTGGCCGCTGATCCTCATCGGCCTGGGCGTCGCCGGGCTGCTGGGGAAAAGGTAGCCGTGGACTTCGCGCTCTCCGACGAGCAGCAGCGCATCCGCGACGCGATCGCCAAGCTCTGCGCGCGCTTTCCAGACGAGTACTGGCTCAAGCGCGACAAAGAAGGAGGCTTTCCCGCCGACTTCCACCAGGCGCTGGCGCGCGACGGCTGGCTCGGCGTCGCCATGCCCGAGGAGTTCGGCGGCGCGGGCCTGGGCATCGCCGAGGCCGCGGTGATGATGCAGGCCATCGCCGAGTCGGGCGCCGGGTTCTCGGGGGCGTCCGCGGTGCACATGAACATCTTCGGCCTCAATCCGGTGGTCGTGTTCGGCACCCAGGCGCAGAAAGAGCGCATGCTGCCGCCGCTCATCGCGGGCGAGCACCGCGCCTGCTTCGCGGTGACCGAGCCCAACACCGGGCTCAACACGAAGAAGATCAAGACCAAGGCCGAGAAGCGCGGCGACAAGTACATCGTCTCCGGCCAGAAAGTCTGGATCTCGACCGCCCAGGTCGCCGAAAAGGTCTTGCTTTTAGCCACAACAAATAATGGTTTGACGCTCTTCTATACGGACCTCGACCGCCGCCACGTCGAGGTGCGCGAGATCGACAAGATGGGCCGCCACGCGGTCGATTCGAACCAGGTCTTCTTCGACGCGCTGCCGGTGCCCGAGGCCGACCGCATCGGCGAGGAGGGGAAGGGCTTCGAGTACATCCTGCACGGGATGAACCCCGAGCGCATCCTGATCGCCGCGGAGCTGGTCGGCTTGGGCCGCTGCGCGGTGAGCCGCGCCGCCGCGTACGCGAAGGAGCGCATCGTGTTCGATCGCCCGATCGGCCAGAACCAGGCGATCCAGCATCCGCTCGCGGCGAACTGGATGGCGCTCGAGGCGGCGAACCTGATGGCGTTCAAGGCGGCCACGCTCTACGACGGCGGCAAGCCCTGCGGCGCGGAAGCGAACGCGGCCAAGTACCTCGCCGGCGAGGCCTGCTTCGACGCCTGCCAGCAGGCGGTGATGACCCACGGCGGCTTCGGCTATGCGCGCGAGTACCACGTCGAGCGTTATCTCCGCGAGTCCTTCGTCGGGCGCATCGCCCCGGTGAGCCGCGAGCTGATCCTCTGCTACATCGCCGAGCGCGTGCTCGGTCTGCCGAAATCGTATTGATCCAGATCTGAAACCTTGAACCGGTCGCAACCGAACTCCCGGCTCCTCGTTCCGCCCGTGTATTTCCTGGTGGCGCTGCTCCTCATGGTGTTCTTCCACCGCGTCGCACCGTGGGCGCACGTCCTCGACGCCCCTTACCGCTACGCCGGCATCATCCTCGCCGGCCTCGCGCTCGGCCTCGGCGCGTGGGCGGCGGCACTTTTCCGCCGCGCCGGCACCAACATCCGGCCGTTCATGCCTTCGACCGCACTCGTCGTAGCGGGTCCCTACAGGTACACGCGCAATCCGATGTACCTCGGCATGGCCGGCATCCTGCTCGGCGCCGCAGTCTTCATGGGCTCGCTCACCCCATTCATCGTGATCCCGGCCTTCATGGCGCTCATCGCGGAGCGCTTCATCATTCCGGAGGAAGCGAAGCTCGAAGCCGCGTTCGGCCGCGAGTACCTGGACTACAAGGCGCGCGTGCGGCGCTGGCTGTAGCTCAGGCCATTCGCCAGAGCGGCGTGCGGCCCGGCGCGGGCATCGGCGGCGCCGCTTCGAAATTCCCCATGCGCACCTCGAGCGTCCCGCTGCCACTGGGCGTGTCGGCCCACACGTCCCACAGCACGCCGCTTGCGCCGGCCGCGGCCTTTTCGAAGATCTCGCGCCAGTACTCCAACGGGCGGATGGTGCAATGCGCGTTCTCGCCGTTCGGCAGCGTCTTGATCGCGGGATAGCATGCGATGTTCGCGAACACGAAGAGCCGTGCGTAACCGAAGAGCTCGCCCACGATCCACTGCAGGTCCGCTTCCGGGCAATGCTCGAGCACGTCGGTGCAGATCACGCCGTCGAAGCGGCCCTCGGGCAGCGTCGAGAACGGCGGGTAGCCCGGGTCGTAGCAGCGGATCGACTCCACGCCCCAGTACTCCTGCATGCTCCCCCAGCGCACCATGCCGTTTTCCATGATCCCCGCCGGCAGGTACTGCTTGCCCTTGCCGCTGCCGTAGTCGAGCAGCATCCTCGCGCCGGTTGCGCCAAGCAGCTTCTTGATCCGCTGCGCCTGGCGCGGCAGGCTCCGGCCGTCGAAGGTCTGCTCGGCCGCCATGCCGTGGCGCACGTCGCCGTCGCGGTGCATCGCGCCGTACTGCTCCACGAGCTCGCGGAAGCGCGGGCTGGGGTTGTCTCGGCTGTAGGTCATGCTCGTTCCATCCTGCGAGCGGCAAGCGTAACAGAGAACAAATGGACATCGACAAATGGGGCGAGGATACTAACCCGAACGCAATCGAGCTTCCCTGGGAGGGTGCAACAATGCGACGCTCGCTCCTGCCGATCCCGGTCATCATCGCACTGTTGAACCTGGCCGCCTGCGCCGGCCTCTCGGGTCGTGATCCGCTTCAGGTCAGCGTCGCCGGCATCGATCCACTTCCCGGCGCAGGTCTCGAAATGAGGATGATGGTCAAGCTTCGGGTCCAGAATCCGGGCGAAACGCCGGTCGACTATGACGGCGTCTACGTAAAGCTCGACGTCCTCGACAAGACCTTCGCGTCCGGCGTGAGCGACGAAAAAGGCAGCATCCCGCGCTTCGGCGAATCCGTCATCAGCGTGCCCGTCACGATTTCCACCTTGCGCGTGGCGTTGAACACGCTTGGTTTCGTGCTCGGCGACAAGCCGCCCGAAAAGGTGCGCTACAAGCTGAGCGGCAAGCTCGCCGGCCCGAGTTTCGGGTCAACCAGCTTCGAGTCGGACGGCGAGCTCGCGCTGCCGACGCCGTAGCGCGCCGCGGGCTCAGCGCGGCGCGGCAAAACGCGAACGTTAGGCGGCCATGAGCGGTGCGCGAGCCGTAATCGCTATTGCAGGCGCTTTAATCGCCGGGTGCACTAACGCACGTCTCGCACACGGTCCGATCGCGCTGGGGCCGACACCAACCGAGGTAGAACTGG
>DASYPG010000464.1:0-2219 GCA_036006885.1 Burkholderiales bacterium
CATGGCCGACGAGTCGATCCTCGACCATGCCAGCCTCCTCGCCGTGATCCGCGCGCAAGCGGCCGACATCGTCAAGCTCAAAGTCATGAAGCAGGGCGGATTCCATCGCACCGCCGCGATGCTCGCGACGGCGCAGGCCGCGGGGATCCGCTGCGTGGTCGGGCATGGCTTCGGCCTGGGCGTAAACACGATGGCGGAGATCATGCTCGCCGCCACCAGCGCCAACGTGATCGACGGTCTCGAATGCGTCGGACCGCTCAAGACCGCCGACGACATCGTCACCGAGAAGATCGATCTCGGCTCCGGCGTGCTCGCGCTTCCCTCGGGCCCGGGTCTGGGCGTGGCGCTCGACGAGGCCAAGCTTGCGCGCTACCGCTTCGCGTAGCGGGTTCCTGTACGTCATCGCTTGCACGGCGGCGCTCCTCGCTGCCGCGCAAGTACTCGCCCAGCCTTACCCCACGCGGCCGGTGCGCATGCTGGTCCCCTTCGCCGCGGGGGGAACGGTGGACATCGTGGCGCGCCTCGTCGGCGCGAGGCTCGCCGAAGAGCTCGGGCAGCCGTTCGTGGTCGAGAACCGCGGCGGCGCCGCCGGAACCATCGCCACGGCGCTGGTGGCGAAGTCGCCGGGCGACGGCTACACGCTGATGACGATGCACCAGGGCCTCGCCTTCAACGCCGCCCTGTACGCCAACCTTCCGTATGACACGCTGCAGGACCTCGCGCCGATCGCGTACCTCGGCGCCACGCCAAACGTGCTGGTTGTGACCGACGCCCTGCCGGTGAGGACGCTCCCAGAATTCCTCGACTATGCGCGCGGCAATCCCGGGCGCGTCGCCTACGGCTCGGGCGGAGTCGGCAGCGCCGGCCATCTCTCCGTCGAGCTGCTGCAGTCGCTCACAGATACGCGGCTCACGCACGTTCCGTACAAAGGCTCGGGCCCGGCGCTCACCGATCTCGTGGGCGGACAGATCCAGGCGATGCTCCTCACCATGCCGGCGGCAATGCCCTTCGTGAAGGGTGGCAAGGTGCGCGCGATCGCCACCTCCGGCGCGCAGCGCTCGCCCGCCCTGCCGGAGCTTCCGACGGTCGCGGAAGCGGGCGTGCCGGGCTACGAGTACATGCCCTGGTACGGCGTGTTCGGCCCCGCCACGCTGCCAAAAGCGCTCGCCGACCGCCTCCACGAAGCGACCGTGAAGACGCTCGCCGGGGGCGATGTGCGCGAGCGCCTGGCGAAGCAGGGACTCGAATACCGCGAAACGACGCGCGAGCAGTTCGCGCAGCTGGTGCGCGCCGACGTGGTGAAGTGGGGCAAATTCATCCGCGACGCCGGCGTACGCGCGGAGTAACGCTCACCGGCGCGCTTCGATCAGCGCTCGCAGCTCCTCGACCCGCTTTCGGTTGACGCCGAAATCGCGCCGGCCAAGGCGTGAGCACGAGCGCACCTGGAGCACCTGCCCGTCGAAGTAGAGCTCGACGTCGTCCACGTAGCGCAAGAGCGGGGTGCGGAATTCCGCGTAAAGATAATTCTCTTTTTCCTCAATGATCGTGGTGCGCGGGAGCGACCTGATCGCGCGCCGCGCGGCGGCGAGGCTGCCATGGATCGGCGCGATGTAGTGCTCGGCGTCGGAAGGATTCGCCTGAGTCGACACGCAGTTCGGCGAGCGCTTGCACGGCGCGAGGCGGCCGTCACGCACGCCGAGATTGTCCGGGCGCTTCCAGGAGAACACGCGGCCCGATGCTACCATCGCGCTCCACTCCACGCGGAGGCGCAATGCAGATCCTCTCGGCGCAGCATCTCGCGGAACTCTTGATGGGAATCGCGCGCGCGCAGGCGGCGATCGTGCAGGCTGTCGAAAGCGCAAGCGCCGGCTTTCGCGGCACACACGCCCTGCCGACGCTGCAGAACGTCGCCCACCTGCGCGATCACCCCGAGCCGACGCTGGTGGACCTGCCGGTGCGCATCCTGCTCGCGAGCCTGGGACGCGCCGGGCCCGACGCCGCCGCGATCGTCCGGGATCTCGAGCGGCTGTGCGTCGGGCAGTCGGCCGGCGGCTCTCCCGGCCCCGACCTCGACTTCAGCAAGGCGGGCTGACCGCCTCAGAAGTCCGGGGGCTCGGGAGGGAAGACGGGCTTGCGCTTCTCGCGGTGCGAGGCGACGCCTTCCTTCGCCTCGGGGCCGGTAAAGCCGAGCACTTCGAGCGCCAGCGAGGCGTCGAACG
>DASYPG010000465.1:0-4608 GCA_036006885.1 Burkholderiales bacterium
TGGCGAAGCTGGTGGGGCGGGACCGGGTCATGGCGAGCACCGACTGCGGCTTCGCGCAGGGCCCGTTCCACCGGCGCGTTCACCCCACCATCATGTGGGCGAAACTCGAGGCGCTGGCCGAGGGTGCCCGGCTCGCTTCCACGGAGCTTTTCTAGGCAGGAACTCGAGAAGAAAACGGCCGCCCGGAGGCGGCCGTTTCGATCACTACTGTGAAAATTACTTGCTCGAGCCCGAAGCCGGCGATGCGCCGCTGCTCGCGCCCTTCGGCGTGCCGAGCGTTCCGCTTCCGGAGGTCGCGCCGGTGCTTGCGGGCGAAGAGGGTGTGCTCGCCACTTCCTTCTCGCCGCGCACTTCGATGTCGACGCGGCGGTCGGGCTGCAGGCAGGAGATGAGCTTCGAGCCGCTCATGCCCTTGCACTGGTCTCCGGTGACGGGATCGCTTTTGCCGCGGCCCTCCGCGCGCACCTTGGTGGTCTCGACGCCTTGCTTCGACAGGTACTCCTTGACCGCGGCGGCGCGCTTCTCTGAGAGCTGCTGGTTGTACTTGTCGGGGCCGATGCGGTCGGCGTGCCCGATCGTGTTGATCAGCTGCACGTTCGCGCCCTTGAGGCGGCCGGCGATCTCGTCGATCTTCTTCTGCCCCTCGGGACGGAGCTCGGCCTTGTCGAACGCGAACAGGACGTCCGACGACAGGCTGATCTGCTCGATGACCGGCGGTTGCGGCGGGGGCGCCACCACGAGCGGGGTTGGCGCGGGAGGCGGCGGCGCCGCTACGGCCACCGGGGGCACGACCGCGGTTTGCACGGTGCGCACCGCGTCGCACGGGGCTGCGGCCTTCTCCGGCGTCCAGTCGGTGGTCTTCCAGCATTGGCCGTACGGCGAAGTCCAGACCTGGTCGCCGGCGGTGGACACATAGCCGGGCGTGGCGGCCTGCGCCGGGCCGGTGAGGGCGGCCAGCGCGAGCGCGACCGCGGCTCCGGTGAGTTTGAGATTGAAGCGATGGGTCATTGCGCGTCTCCTTGGGCAGGCGATGTGTTTGGGATGCCTTTCCTGGCGCGACCAATCGCGCCGGGCAACAAGACACAGCAAACGTCGTGCCGCCGTCACAGTTCGCGTGGCACGGAAGGAGGGTCGTCAGGACTTCGGCGTCATGCCTGCGACGCCGTTGAGGCTTGCGCCGTCCGGCGAACGATGCGACATCTCTGCGCAAATGAAGCGCGCGAGCGAGATGATGAATCTCTGCCGCTCGCGGGTGAGGCTTTTCGGATCCTGCAGTGTGAGCTGCGCTTGCTCGACGATCTGGTTCAGCTTCGCGACTACGTTGTGTTGGTTCATTTTCCTACCTGTTCCAGAGACGCGGACGCACCCTATCAAATCCTGTCCGCGCCGTGCGACGCGAACGCGCCGCTGTGGCCGTCGAGCAACATCACGTCGCCGCGCGGCGCCGCCTTTGCGGCCTAAACTTTGCTAGCAGCTCGGTAAACGAGGCGCGCTGCGGCCGCGTCGACCACTGCTTGACCGAGCGACTTGAAGACGATGGTCGATCCTGCGGCCGGCGGCGGGCGCGTTCCGGCGAGGATCTCGCCGAGCTCGGCCGAAACGCTGGCGCCCGAAAGGATGACGTCGCCCGACTCCTGCGCCGCGGCTTCGTAGCTGTCGGCCACCAGCACGTTCGCCATCGCTTCGTCGTCCAGCTCCCTCCAGGTGGGACGCGGCGCGCCCACCGCGCAAACCAGCGCGCCGCGCCTGAGCCACGCGCCTTTCAGCACCGGCTCGCGTGCGGTGGTGACGGTGCAGACGATGTCGGCGTTCCACGTCGCCTCCTGAGGGTTCGAGCAGGCAACCCCTTTTACATCGGCGGCACATTTGGCGACGTTATCGGGATTGCGGCTCCAGACGCGCACCTCGGACACCGGCCGCACGGCGCGCAGCGCCGCCGCGTGGGTGCGGGCCAGAACGCCGCTGCCCAGGAGAGCGACGATCTTGGGCGAGCGCGGCGTCAGGCAATCGACGGCGACCGCCGAGGCTGCGGCGGTGCGCAACGCGGTCAGCCAGGTGGCGTCGATGACGGCGAGGGTGCGGCCGGTGGCGGCGTCCATGAGCAGGATCGTCGCCTGCATCGTCGGCAGCCCGCGCCCGGCGTTGCCGGGAATCTGGGTGATGAGCTTGGTCGCTAGCATGCCGCCGGCGAGCGCCGGCTTGAGAAAGAGCACGCCGTGGTCCGGCAGCTCCAGCACGCTGCGCAGGGGCTGCACCACACGCCCCGCGGAAAGGTCGATCAGCGCCTCGCGCACGGCCGCGATGAGCGGCTCCAGGCCGAGCAGGCGGCGAACCTCGGCGTCGGAGACGTGCAGAGTCATGGTTGAATCCGCATTCTATGCGCGTGGACATCGCCGTCCTGGGCGCCGGAATCGTCGGCATCTGCGTCGCGCTCCACCTGCAGAAGCGAGGCCGCGCGGTGGTGCTGCTCGACCGGCGCGGCGCCGCCGAGGAGACCTCCTTCGGCAACGCCGGCCTGATCCAGCGCGAAGGCGTCTACCCGTACGGTTTCCCGCACGACTTCGGCGCGCTCATCCGGTACGGCTTCAACCGCACCATCGACGCCTATTACCACCCGAGCGCGCTGCCGAGGCTGGCGCCTTTCCTGCGGCAGTACTGGCGCTATTCGCGTCCCGCTCGCCACGCCGAGGTGGCGCGGCGCTATTCCAAGCTGATCGAGCACTGCGTGAGCGAGCACCAGGCGCTCGCCGAGGAAGCCGCGGCGACCGGCTTCCTGCACCGTACCGGCTGGCTCAAGGTGTTCCGCACCGAGCGCGAACGCGACCTGCGACTCGAGGAGGCCGCGCGGTGGAAGCGCGAGTTCGGCATCGATTACCGCGCCGTCGACGCGCGTGCGCTGCGCGAGCTAGAGCCGCACCTGGCGCCGGTGCTGGTGGGGGCGCTGCACTGGACGCAGCCGGTGAGCGTCGACGATCCGCACGGGCTTGCGCTCGCTTACCTCGCCCGGTTCGAGCGCCTGGGCGGGAAGTTCGTCCAGGGCAACGCGGCGAGCCTGGAATCGGACGCGGCCGGCTGGCGCCTGCGCAGCGCGCAGGGCGAAGTCTTCGCTCACGACGCGGTGATCGCGCTGGGCCCCTGGGCCGACGTGCTGACGCGCGCGCTGGGCTACGAGCTGCCGCTCGCAGTGAAGCGCGGCTACCACATGCATTACCGGGCGGCGGGCACGGCGAAGTTGAATTACCCGTTGCTCGACACTGAGCGCGGCTATTTCCTCGCGCCGATGCGCCGAGGCATCCGCCTCACCACCGGCGCGGAGTTCGCCCTGCGCGACGCGATCCGCACCCCGGTGCAGCTCGGGCGCGCCGAGCCGATCGCGCGCGATCTCTTCCCGCTCGCCGAGCGCCTCGACGCCGAGCCGTGGATGGGGGCGCGGCCGTGCACGCCCGACATGCTGCCGGTGATCGGGCGCGCTCCGCGCCACCCCAATCTTTTCTTCGCCTTCGGCCACGCCCACCACGGCCTGACGCTCGCCGCGGTGACGGGACGGCTGGTGGCAGAAATGATGACCGGCGAAGCGCCGTTCGTCGACCCGGCGCCCTATTCGCCGGCGCGTTTCGCATGAAGTTCGAGATGCACAAGAATTCGCTCTTTGCCGTACTGCTGCGCTCGCCGTGGTGGGCGAGCCTGGCCGTTGCCGCCGGCGTGATCGCGGCCTTGCGGCTCGTGCTGCCGGACATCTATGCGCTCTTTGCGGCGCTGCCTTTCATCGTGATTGCAGGCTATGCGGCCTGGCAGCAGCTTCGCCGGCCGAGCGCGGCGAAGGTCGCACGATCGCTCGAAGGGCTCCGCGCCAGGCCGTGGGACGAATTCGCCGGCGCGGTGGAGACCGCTTTCCGGCGCGACGGCTATGCGGTCAACCGGCTGGACGGCCGAGACGCCGACTTCGAGCTGACCCGCGCCGGCCGCGTATCGCTGGTGAGCTGCAAACGGTGGAAAGTCGCGCGCACCGGAATCGAGCCGCTGCGCGAGCTGCATGGCGCGCGGCTCAGGCGCGAGGCGCACGAGTGCATCTATGTCGCTGCAGGCGATGTGACCGAGGGCGCCATCGCGTTCTCGGCGCAGAACGGCATCAGGCTGCTGCGCGGCGCCGAGCTGGCGAAGTTGCTGCGGCTATAGCCGCGTCGGCGGGACGCTTGTCTAGGAGCTGCACGAAAGCGCCGAGCAGCCGGCGCGATGCCGCGCCCATTCGGGGCGTCGCTCCGTGAGCTCGTCGTGCTCGGGTTGCTCGTCGTAGGGCCGTTTCAGGACGTTCATCAGCCGCTCAAGAACCGAGGCATCGCCGTTTGCCAGCGCGTCGATGGCGAGCTGGGCGAGATAGTTCCGCGGCACGTATTTCGGGTTCGCGCTGTTCATGCGCCGCAGGCGCGCCGCTTCGTCGTTGCCTTCCTCCCCGCGTTCCTCGCTGAGGCGCACGGTGTAGCGCTCGAGCCAGCTCTGGAGGAGCGGGCGAGGCGCGTCAGTGTAAAAGGCGCGCGCGAGCGGCGCGAGCGACGGGCGATCCGGCGCGACGGCCGCAAGATTGCGGAAAAACAGCGTGAAGTCGGTCTC
>DASYPG010000466.1:0-12294 GCA_036006885.1 Burkholderiales bacterium
GCCAGCATCGCCGGCGGCGCGCAGGCGCCGGCTTCGCCACGCGCCGACGTCGCCTCGCTGCGGCCGAAGGTGGGTCGCGATCGACGCCACCTGGAACGTATCGCCACGCTCCTCGATGATGGTGTTTTTCGCATTCCGGAAATCTCCTTGTTCAAGCTGTCCGAAGCTTCCGCAGCGCACCGCGTGAGCGAGGCGCGCCACCTGCGCGGAAAGCTCGTGCTGCGGGTGCGCTGAGCCGGGCTACTTGGCCCGCACCACGTAGCGCGGCTCGAACTCGCGCGGCTCGCCGCGCGGGAAAGCGACCACGATACGGTCGTCGTGCACTTCGGCCACCGTGCCGGCGCCGTACTTGGGCACGCGCACCGCATCGCCCTTCTTCAGGGCCGGGCGCGCCCTCATCTTCAGCGTCGAGGCATCGACGTCGCCTTTGCGCTGCACGCAGTTGTCGCAGTGGCCGCATCCGTCGCCCTCTTCGACGTCCTCGTCGAAGTATTCGAGGATCATCTTCCAGCGGCACTGCGTGCCCCGGGCGTAGGCGGCGAGAAGCTCGACCTTGCTGCGCTTGCGCGCGAAGTAGAGCTGCACCCGGCGGTCGGCGTGGTCATAGAGGAGCGTGCAGCGGGCTTCCTCTCCGTCGCGGCCCGCGCGCCCCGCCTCCTGGTAGTACGCCTCCAGGCTTCCGGGCAGCTGGTAGTGCACCACGTAGCGGATGTCCTGCCGGTCGATCCCCATGCCGAAGGCATTGGTGGCGACCATAGTGCGCGACGCGCCGCTCATGAAGGCATCCTGGCGCTCGGCGCGCTCCCGGCCCCCCAGCCGGCCGTGGTAGAGCTGCGCGTCCTCGCCTTGCGCGGCGAGCCACGCGTGCACCTCCTTCGCCATCCTCACGGTGGCGCAGTACACGATGCCGGCGCCGCCGGAGCGCACCACCTCGAGCAGCGCCTGCTTCTTCTCGGCCGGGTTCGTGGTCTGCTGCACCTCGAAGTAGAGGTTGGGCCGGTACACCCCCGCGTTCAACACGCGCATGCGCGGCCGCCCGAGCTGCCGCGCGATGTCCTCGATGACCTCGGGGGTCGCGGTCGCGGTGAGGGCGAGCAGGGTGGGATTGCCGAGCGCGCGCAGCGCGCCGCCGAGCCCGAGGTAGGCGGGACGGAAATCGTGGCCCCACTGCGTGATGCAGTGGGCTTCGTCGACGACGAAGAGATCGATCCGGGTCGCCTTGAGCTCTCGCACCACCGCCGGGTTGGCAAGCTGCTCGGGCGTGGTGAAGATGAAGTCGGCCTGGCGTCCGCGGATGCGGCGCATCGCCTCGCGCCGCTCGCGCCCCGAGAGCGCGCTGTTCACCGCCGCCGCCTCGACGCCGCGCTCCTCCAGCTTGTCGGACTGGTCCTTCATGAGCGCGATCAGCGGCGACACCACGATCGGGGTGCCGCGCATCTGCAGCGTGGGCAGCTGGTAGCAGAGCGACTTGCCGGCGCCGGAAGGCATGATCGCGAGCGTGTCGCGCCCCGCGAGCACGCTCGCGATGACCTCGCGCTGGCCGGGTCGAAGGCCCTTCAGCCCGAACCTGTGGCGCAGCAGCTTCTGCAGGACTTTCACTACTTCGCGAGCACGCGCATGGCGCGCTCGAGCCCCTCGAGCGTGGTCGGGTACATGCGTGCGTTCATCAGCTCCTTGACGATCGCGATCGACTGCCGGTAGGGCCAGATCTCTTGGGGCTCGGGATTGAGCCACACGCATTTCGCGTACACGTCCGTGACGCGCTTGATCCACGCCGCGCCGGGCTCCTCGTTGAAGTACTCCACCGAGCCGCCGGGCTGCAGGATCTCGTAGGGACTCATGGTCGCGTCGCCGACGAAAATCACCTTGTAGTCATGGCCGTACTTGTGCAGGAGCTCCCAGGTGCGCGTGCGCTCCGAGTGGCGGCGCCGGTTGTCCTTCCACACGAAGTCGTACAGGCAATTGTGGAAGTAGTAGAACTCGAGGTGCTTGAACTCGGTCTTCGCCGCCGAAAACAGCTCCTCGGCGAGCTTGACGTGCTCGTCCATCGTGCCGCCGATGTCCATCAACATCAGTACCTTGATCGCGTTGCGGCGCTCGGGCCGCATGTGGATGTCCAGGTACGCTTTTCTTGCAGTTTGAGAAATAGTCGTATCCAGATCGAATTCGTCCGGGGCACCTTCGCGCGCGAACTTCCTCAATCTTCTCAGAGCGACCTTGATGTTGCGCGTGCCGAGTTCCACGGAATCATCGAGATTTCGGTACTCGCGCTGGTCCCAGACCTTCACCGCGCTGCGGTTGCGCGAGCGGTCCTGGCCGATGCGGATGCCCTCCGGGTTGTAGCCATAGGCGCCGAACGGCGAGGTGCCGCCGGTGCCGATCCACTTCGAGCCGCCCTGGTGGCGTCCTTTCTGCTCCTCCAGCCGCTGCCTGAGGGTTTCCATGAGCTTTTCCCAGCCGCCGAGCGCCTCGATCTGCTTCTTCTCCTCGTCGGTGAGGCTGAGCTCGACCTGCTTCAGCAGCCACTCGAGCGGGATCTGCGACTCGATTCCGGGGATCGTCTCGACGCCCTGCCAGAACTCGGCGAAAGCGCGGTCGAACTTGTCGTAATTCGACTCGTCCTTCACCAGCGTGGCGCGCGAGAGGTAGTAGAAATCGTCCACCGAAGGCCCGATCACGCCCTTGTCCATAGCCTCGAGCAGCGTCAGGTACTCCTTGATCGAAACTGGCAGGCGGTGGCTCTTCAGCTTGAGAAAGAAATCGATCAGCACCGGGGAATGATATCGTCTTCCTTAAGGGTTCCTTAAGACTGTCCCAGATACGGTCGCCCTGCTGTCTCGAAGTAGCCCCATAAAACCCTGAGGAGGAGATTTATGGACCGGCATCCGTTGCGACGAGTTTCCCTGATGGCCGCGGCTGCGGTTTGCGTCGGCCTCGCCGCGAACCCCGCGATCGCGCAGGACAAGCCCAAGCCCGTCGTGCTGCGCTTCGCCGCCGACTTCACGCCGCCGCCGCACCCCGCCGGGATGGCGATGAAGTACTTCGCCGAGGCGCTGCCGAAGGCAATCCCGGGCAGCGAGGCGCGCATCTACTTCGCGGGCGCGCTGTACACCATCCCGGAGGCTTTCGAGGCGATGCGCCAGGGCAACCTCGAGATGGCCTGGGTGCAGATGGGCAAGGCGGCGCCGGTCGATCCGTGGATGATGACGGTGGTCGGCCCGGGCGTGCTCACCACGGTCGGCGCGGTCGACAACCTGGAGAAGACCAAGACTTTCCAGATGCTGGTCGAGCGCTTGGCGAAGAATCAGAACATCAAGGTGTTCGGTGCCGGACAGATGAGCTTCGGCATGGGCGTCGGCGGCAAGAAGCGCTACCTCAATCCCGACGACTTCACCGGCCGCAAGGTGCGCAGCATGGGGCCGGTCGAGAACGCATCGCTCCAGTCCTGGAAGGCCTCGCCGGTGGTGATGGCCTTCGGCGAGGTGCCGAGCGCGCTGCAGTCGGGCGTGATCGACGGCCTGATGACCAGCATCGGCGGCTGGCTCTCGGTGCGCGAGCAGGCGCCGTACTACACCACCGGCGGCGCGGGCGTGTTCACCGGCGACTACTACATGATCAGCGCCAGCCGGCGCTGGTGGGAGCGCCTGACGCCGGCGACCCAGGCCGCGCTCACCAAGGTGATCCAGGAGACCATCCAGGTGCAGAAGGAATACAACTGGTGCGTCGACCGGCTGACCTACGAGAAGTACGGGACCGAGGACCCGTCCAAGCCCGGCGTGTACTGGATGACGCCCAAGGAGGTCGCGGCGATGACCAGCGCGGTGGGCGATGCGTCGGTGCGCTACGTGAAGAGCAAGATGCCGCAGGAGGCGGGCCGCTGGGTCGACCAGTTCGTCAAGGACGGCCGGGAGCTTTCCAAGCAGAACCCGCCCGGATCGTCCTGGATCGAGAAAATCGACTGCAAAAAGCACGCTTCGCTGATCCACATTAAGTAGTGGAGAAGGCTTACGCCGCGTGGCGGGCGTTCCAGGACCGGCTCCTGGCGCCTGCCGCGGCGCTGTTGATGCTCGGCTGCACGCTGCTGGCGCTGCTCGAGGTCGTGCGGCGCTACGTGTTCGGCGTTTCGTTCGAGTGGCAGCAGGACGCCGTCACCTATTTCATCCTGAGCGCGGTATTCCTGTATTTCGGCATCGCGCAGCGCCGCGGCGCGCACCTGACGGTCGACCTCCTGGTGCACGTGCTCGGGTCGTTCGGGCCCCGGGCGCGGCGCGCCGGCGAGGTCATCGTGGTGCTGGCGACGCTGATCTCATTCGTGTTCCTCGCCGCGGTGGTGGGGTGGGGCGCCGAGGAGGTGCTCGAAACCCAGCGCTTCGAACCTCGCACCGAGAGCCTGGAATTTCCCCTGGCGCCGTTCCTCTGGGTGCTCCTCGTCGGCTTCGGCTTCATGCTGGTGTCGCTTTTCTTCCAGTGCTACCGCGGCATCCAGGGGCTGCGCGGGCGCCGCGTGCTGGAAGAGCCGGACGCAGGCGAGCCGGGCGGAGACGAGGCGCTGCACTGAAATGGTGATCGTCGGCGTCGTCGTGCTGTTGCTGCTCGTGCTCGCGGTGCCGATCGGCATCGCGCTCTCCGGCGGCGCGCTTGCCTACATCATGGTCGACCCACTGCTCGAGCCGACGGTGGTGTTCCGCGCGTTCTTCAACTTCATCTCGAAGTACACGCTGATGGCGATCCCGCTGTTCATCTTCGCCGGCTACCTGATGGAGCGTACCGGCCTGGTGGGCCAGCTCTTCCGGTTCGCCGATTCGCTGGTCGGCTGGCTTCCGGGCGGCTTCGGCATCGCTACCATCCTCGCCTGCGTGCTGTTCGCGGCGATCTCAGGCTCGAGCGTGGCGATGGCGGCGGCGATGAGCGTGATCGCGATTCCCGAGATGATCAAGCGCGGTTACCCGCCGTGGGTGGCCGCCGGCCTCGTCGCCACGAGCGGCGGCATCGCGATCCTGATTCCGCCGAGCATCCCGCTGATCCTCTATGGGATCGTCACCGAGACCTCGGTGGTGAGCCTGTTCTTTGCCGGCGTCATCCCGGGTCTGCTGCTTGCGCTCGCCAACGTCGCCACCATCGTCGCCCTTGCATGGTGGCTGAACCTGCCGCGCGGGCGGTTCGACCGCAGCCGGCTGTGGCCCGCCACCAAGGCCGCGCTGCCGGCGTTCGGCATGCCGGTGATCATCCTCGGCGGCTTGTACGGCGGCGTGTTCACGCCCACGGAGGCCGCGGCCGCCGCCTGCGGGTATGCGCTGGTCTACGGGCTCATCACCGGGCGGGGCGCGTTCCTGCGCGAGCTGCTGCCGACCACCGGCCGCGCGCTCAACCTCACCGCGGTGATCCTGTTCCTCGTCGGCTGCGTGGGCGTGTTCCAGTTCCTCGCCTCGAACCTGTACTGGCCGCAGACCATCACCGGCATCGTGACCTCCTGGGGCCTTTCGCCGCTCGGTTTCATCTTCGCGTTCATCGCGGTCGAGATGGTGCTCGGCTGCTTCGTCGACGGCGTGGCGATGATCCTGCTCACCATGCCGGTGGTGTATCCGGTGGCGCGCGCCATGAACATCGACCTCATCTACCTCGGCATCACGCTCACGCTCACCGTCGAGATGAGCCTGGTGACGCCGCCCGTCGGCCTGAATCTGTTCGCGGTCAGCGGAACCTCGAAGATCCCGGTGTCGGAGGTGGTGAAAGGCTCGGTGCCGTTTTTCTTCACCGACGGCCTGGTTCTGCTAGCGGTGGTGTTCTTCCCCGGACTCGCCACCTGGCTCCCGGGCGAGCTGGTCACATCCGTTTTCAAATAAAGCGCAAAAAAAAGCCCCGTCACAAGGAAGTGGCGGGGCTACAGCGCAAGTGCGCTTGCAACCACGATACCGGCTTACGACTGCGTCGACCGCGGACTTAGGCACAAGCCGCGCAGTCCTTGCAAGCTTTGACCGGTGCAGGCGCGCCGCGGGCGCAGGAAATCAGGCGGCCTTGAGGTAGTACGCCGCAGCAGTGCGCGCGGTCTGCACGAAGCCGAGCGTATCGAGCTCGTCGAGCCAGGCGGCGAGAGTGTGCCCGTCGCAGCCGACGGCGGCGCGTATAGCCGCAACTTCGCTCGGGCCATGGATGGCGCTGAGAATGCGCCGGTAGTGGTGCGGCAGCCCCGAGTCGCTGCACCTCAATGCGCGCAGGCCGGCGTCGGTGAGCCAGTAGACTGCTTGGGTTGTTCGAATCGCAATCATGCGCTGCTACATCGACGGCCAGGCGAGGAGCACCAGGCACACCAGGCCGGACAGCCATGCCAGGATGCCCGGCAAGCGCTGCGCGACGCCGCGGCGGGCGAAGATGAGGCGGCCGGGTACGGCAGGCATGACGAACGCCGGGCCGAGGTCGTGGCGCGGATACGTCCTTCCGATTCTTCCCATGGCGCGTCCCTCCAGAGAGCGAGCGATGGCTCTATGGTGAGAGAGCTTTGCCCCCAATGGACGCCTCCTGCCGAACTATTACAACCCGGGTCCGCCGCCGTAGCGAATCCACGCCACAACATCAGGACTTGCAAAAAGTCAGGAAAGGAAATCGCGGCGGTACATGCGCAGCAGCGTGAGAAACGTCGCGACGGCGAGCGGCCCGACGAGCAGGCCGACCATTCCGAACGCGGCGATGCCGCCGATCAGCGCGAAGAACACCACCGCGCCGCCCATCTCGAGGTCGCCCTTGATGAGGAAGGGCTTGACGATGTTGTCGATGAGCCCGACGACCACGATGCCCCAGACGGCGAGGAAAAGCGCCATGTAGGGATGGCCGGTCGCGACCTCGATCAGCGCCGCGAACAGGCACACGCCCGCGGCGCCGATCGCCGGAATCAGCGCGACGAAAAACGTGAGCGCGGTGAAGAACATCGGGTGCGGCACGCCTGCGATGACATAGCCGATGCCGGCCACGGCGGCCTGCACCGCGGCGGTCGCCACGGTGGCCACGATGACCGCATAGGAAACCTTCCTGAACTCGGCCACCAGCTGGCGCGTCTGCGCGGGAGCGAGGGGCGACACGCTGTCCACCCAGGCGATCAGGTCGCTGCCGCGCATCAGCAGGAAGAACAGTGCGATCAGCATCATGGCGAGGTCGAACACCAGCGCGCCGGTCGCCTTGAGAGCCGCGGCGACCGCGGAGGCCGCGCGCGGTCCCTGCTCGATGACGTGCTTCTGCGCGAGCTGCCCGAGATCGCCCAGGCTTTCGAGCCCGTTGCGTGCGTAGGCGTCGAGCGGCGGGGGCAGCTTCTCGACCAGCCCGGCGACGCCCTGGCCGCGCACCGTGTCCTGGATGAAGCGCACGCCGTCCGCGGCCTCCTTGACCAGGACCGTGGTGAGGCCGAGCAGCGGACCGACGAGGAGAAACAGCACCGCCAGCACCAGGATGCCCGCGGCGACCGCGCGCCTTCCGCGCAGCCATCGCGACAGGCGCTCCTGCACCGGCGCGAGCACTACGGCGAGCACGGCGGCGATGAGAAGCGCGGTGGCGATCGGCCACGCGACGTAGCCGACGACGAGCAGGCTCGCGATCAGCAGCACGAAGACGAAGCGGCGAGCGGGCTGATCGCTTGTCACGAGTTGCCAATTATCGCAATTCTTTGCAAATCCGCGCGCTGTGTTTAAGGCTCGCGCAAGTCGCGTGCGCTATGATTTTCGGCGGGGGAAAATGCATGGATTGGAATAACAACGGCTGCATCCGCGTCATGCTAGTGGACGCGCACAGAATCGTTCTTTCGGGCCTGCAGCGGCTGATCGACGACGAGAAGCCCGACCTGGGTGTCGTCGCCACCGCGACAGGGTGCGCGGGTGCCGTCGAGCGCGCGGCCGCGGCCAAGCCCGATGTCGTGGTGCTCGATGTCGACCTCGCCACCGAGAAGGACGGCGGCGTGGTCGCGAGCCTGATCAACGGCCGCAATACGCGCGTGCTGGTGCTGAGCGGCTCGCGCGACGGCAAGCACGAGCTCGCCATCCTGCGCGGCGCATGCGGCGTGGTGCACAAGGACGACACGCCGGAGCTGCTCATCAAGGCGATCAAGAAGGTCCACCAGGGAGAGCTCTGGCTCGACCGCAATTCCACCGGACGGCTGTTCGTGGAGCTGTCGCGGCAGAAGGAGCCGTCCGCGGCCGAGACCGCGCTCGCCTCGCTCACCGACCGTGAGAACGACGTGGTGCGCAGCCTGGTGAAACAGCCGGGCGCGGACAACAAGACGCTCGCGAGCGGCCTGCACATCGGCGAGCACACGCTGCGTAATCACCTGAGCCGCATCTACGACAAGCTCGGCGTGCCGAACCGGTTCGAGCTCTACATCTTCGCGCAGCGGCACGCCGGAATCCTTCACGCCTAGGACGGCGCGCGGGCAGGCGGGCCGGCGGCGTGGCGCATTTCACGAACGCGCCACGCGGGTGTGACAATCTCCTCAGGCCATGTCAAATAGTGCTTGCGGCGCATTGCGTCATGCGCCCACCATCGCACCACCATGAACCCGACTTCATGACCCGCGCATGGGCGCGCGCAGAGATGAGCGGTTCGACAGCGACCTCAGGATCAGGCTCGATCGAGGCGATGGCCACATGCGCAACGTCAGCGCGAGCGGCGTCTATTTCGTCACCGACGTCGACCTGAAGCCCGGAGAATCGCTCAGGTTCACGCTGGAGTTCTCTGGGCTGCAGATCGGGGTGGTTACCGCGCGCTGTGAAGCGCGCGTGGTGCGCGTCGATCCGCACGGTCCGCTGAGGGGCGTTGGCGCGACCTTCGAAAGCATCGAGTTCCACCGCGTCGGCGCTCATCCCAACTAGAAAAAAGGCTTCGACGATGCGTCGCTTTCAGGCTCTCGTCCTTTTCGCGCTCACGCTGCCGTACCTGGCGCTGCCACAGGCGGCCGGCGCCCAGGGCAAGCTCGACAAGGCTGTCCAGATACTCGAACAGCAGGCCCGCGCCGGCAGGGGCGAGTTCGTCACCTTCCTGATGGGCGCGGCGAGCGCCTACCGTTGGGACAGCGCGGCGCCCGAGGGTCCCGGCGCCGAACGGCTGTTCTGCCCGCCGCCATGGCACTCGGTCGACGGGAAGAGCTACGCCAAGATCGCGCTGGAAGAATACCGGCGCTCGAAGAGCGAGTACGTCGGCCTGACCGAATATCCACTCGACGTCCTCTCCCTCGCGTTGCAGCGCGGGCTGCGCGAACGGTATCCCTGCGATGCAGGGCGGGAAGCAAAGCCCGGTTGAGTCTTTCGCCGCCGGCTAGCGCGGCGCCGGCCCTTCCTTCAGCCGCGTCATGAACGCGGAGGCATCCAGGGTGAGCGTTGCGAGCTCCATGGCGGCCGGCACGGGTAGCGAGACCACCTGCTCGGTTCCGGCGTCGTCCACAAACCTGATTTCCATCCGGCGCGTGTCGTTCAGCATCGTCAGCGCGACCACCGTCGCGGCATCGAATGTCGGTTTGGTGGCGAGGGACAAGTCTGGTCCTAGTTCAATAGGTCTAGAACATGGTATCCCCGGCTGGGCAGTACTCCGCGGAGATAACAACTTTTCACTTTCGAGCGCAGCGCAAGCGCCAAGAAACGCGCATGCGAACACGTATCGCAGATCAACAGAAATCGCGGTTCTTGTTTATCAAATACTTGCGTCAAGTAGGGCCCGTGTGGAGGGGGGGTTGCGATCTCCCACGTCAAAAAGTGGCTCTAGCCTGCGCATCGCAATGGCCCAGATCGCTTACGTCAAGCCTCGGCCCGCAAAGCCCGACATCTGGCTGACGGTATCGGGGTGGCTCTGGCTTGCGTACGCCGCCGCAGTGCTCGCCCTGATCACCGCAGCTGCAGGCTGATTTCCTTGGGCAAGAAAAACCCCGGAGGGAAGGGGTTCCCTCCGGGGCAGAGAGTCGAGCGGGTCCAAACGCTCGAAAGCTGAAAGATCGGCCTCGGGTAGACCGGGACCGCGTCCGCGCTAGAACTGCAAAGCCGACTTGTGCGGCCGCGCGGAGGCGTGGGGGGGCATGCCGGGGCCCTGACCGGCAGAGCAAATACCGGACCAGCTCGAAATATCAGGGAATTAGCGCTTCAGCCGGCGTAGACCGTAAGGCGCGCCGACACCGCGGACCGTAAGGCGCGCCGTCACCGCGGACCTCAGAAGACCCACCAAAGGACGGCGCCGGTCACCAGCATGAGGTAGGTCATCCACAGCCACGCGGCAAGCGTGCGCCACAGATCGGCGTCCGGTCCACCCAGGTGCGTTGCCCCTTCGGTCTCGAACGGCGTCAAAGCCATCGATCTGCCCCGTGAAGGTTCTGTTGTTCTCACCGATGTCATGGCATGGGCATGACAAAAGTCATGGCTTGAGCCGTATTAAACCATGACATCGGGACCCAGCAAAAGGGTACGTGTCGCTCGCTCGCGACAGGCGGCGCTTCGCCACTATGTCGGCCGAGGCGCCAAGGCTGATTGTGCGAGGCAAGGATGCAGGGACGTAAAGAAGAACGGTTCGACAGCGAGCTCGCGATCATGCTGGAAGGGGGCGGCATAGCCGTCGCACGCAACGTAAGTGCGAGCGGGGTCTACTTCGTCACCGACGTGGCACTCGAGGCGGCGCAGCTGGTGAGGTTCAGCCTGGAGTTCCTGGACTTCCCCAGCGGTCCGATCGTGGTGAAGTGCAGTGCCCGCATTGTGCGGGTCGAGGAGCGGGGGGTCGGCAGGGGTGTTGCGGCTTCGATCAGCAGTTTCGAATTCCGCAGAATGCCCATGGCCGGCAAAAGCTCCCACTAAGAGAGGGTCCAAACGATGAGCACGGTCCAAGCAAGAATTCCGCGCTGGATAGGCGGCTATCAACCCATGCCGGCACCGCGTTGGCCTGCGAGCCAGGCGGCCGAAGTCAAGCCGGCGAATGAAATCGAAGCCAAGTCGTTCCAGCTCACCTGGGAGGAAAGCGCCCGGTTCTTCCGCGTAGTGGCCGAGTGCGGCCGCATCCGTCGCCACTACGACATCTACCGCTGGCTCAGCGGCGAGGTGCAGCACTTCCTGCCGCACGAGATCCTGCTCTCTGCGTGGGGCGACTTCGACACCTGGGATGTGAAGCTCGATCTGACCTCGGGGCTTCCCGGCGTGCGCACCGGACAGCTCGCGCATTGCCGCATCGACTCGCTCGTGCGCCAGGCGTATGCACGCTGGATCGGCGCCGGCCGCCGGCCGGTGCTGCTCAAGGCAGGCGATACGGAAGCCGCGGAGCACGGCTGCCATTGCGCGATCCACACCGCGCTGCGAAGCATGCGCTCGGTGCTCGTGCACGGGGTGCACGACAAGCGCTCCGGCCAGGAGAGCCTGTTCATCGCCTTCACCTGCAGCTCGTTCACCCGGGGCCGCAGCCTGGAGCCCTTCCTCTCGCTCCTCGAGCCGCTGGTGGCGCAGATCGACGCCGCGTTCCGCAAGGTGGTGGCCTTTCCGCTCAACGATGCGCGCTTCGCGCTGCGTGCGGATGCCAACGTGCTCGACCTCAGCACCCGTGAGATGGAAGTGCTCGACGCGCTGTGCCGAGGCAGGACCAACGTGCAGATCGCGGCCGCTCTCGAGATCAGCCCCTTCACGGTCAAGAACCACGTGCAGCGGATCTTCCGCAAAATCGGCGTCACCAACCGCACGCAGGCTGCGGCACGCTACACCGAGGCGGTGCGCCAGGCCGCGCTCAGCCTGGCCGCGCCGAAGAGCGAAGCGCCGCTACAAGCCACCGAAGCGGCGTAAGCAAGCCGGAGGGGTCATGACGCAGCTACGCGTCCGCGACTACGAGCGGGACGATGCCGCGCGCTGGGAGGCGTTCGTCGCCGCGTGCCCGGCGGCGACGTTCTTCCACCGCATCGGCTGGCGGGAAGTGATCGAGCGTTGCTTCGGCCACCGCACGCGTTATCTGCTCGCGGAGCGCGCGGGCGAGATCTCCGGCGTGCTGCCGCTCGCCGAGGTGAAGAGCCTGCTGTTCGGGCACGCGCTCGTGTCGCTTCCTTTCTGCGCCGTTGCCGGCGTTGCCGCTTCAGATGCCGAAACCGCGCGGGCGCTCCACCGTGCCGCACGGACGCTCGGCGAGCGCGTCGGCGCGCAGCACCTGGAGCTTCGCAACCCCGAGCCGCGCGAGCCGACCTGGCCGCGCCAGGACCTGTACGCGAGCTTCCGCAAGGCGCTCGCGCCGGAGGCCGAGGCCAACATGCTCGCCATCCCGCGCAAGCAGCGCGCCATGGTGAGGAAAGGCATCAAGAACGGCCTGGCG
>DASYPG010000467.1:0-2841 GCA_036006885.1 Burkholderiales bacterium
ATCCCGGTGGTCACCGGAAAGCTGCGCTATCACAAGCCGATCATGGTCGGCGATTTCCTGTTCCTGAAAGAGGCGACTTCGAAAACCGCGAAGTTCACGATTCCTTCGCCTTCCATGCTGCACCTGCGCGGCGGGCGCGCCGGCATCTCGCGCCAGGCGTACCCCGACCTCGAAGCCTTCTGGCACGACGTGGCGGCGGCGTATCGCAACGTGATCGCCGCTTTCGCCGAGGCCGGCTGCACCTACCTCCAGCTCGACGACGTCGCGTTCGCGTACCTGTGCGACCCGAAAATCCGCGACAACTGCGTGCGCAACGGCGACGATCCGCAGGCGTTGCCGCGCATCTATGCGCAGACCATCAACCGCGCGCTCGAAGGCCGCCCGGCGGGCATGACGATCGCCATGCACACCTGCCGCGGCAACTTCAGGAGCGCCTGGGTCGCCGAAGGCGGCTACGGGCCGGTGGCCGAGGCCATGTTTTCGACCGAGGTAGACGGCTTCTTCATGGAATTCGACAGTGCGCGCGCCGGCGGCTTCGAGCCGCTGCGCTTTGTGCCGCGCGGCAAGCGCGTCGTGCTCGGACTGGTTTCATCGAAGAGCGGAACCCTGGAGTCCCGGGACGAGCTCAAGAGGCGAATCGGCGAGGCGGCGAAGTTCGTCCCGCTCAAAGACCTGTGCCTGTCCCCGCAGTGCGGCTTCTCGAGCACCCACCACGGCAACCTCCTCACCGAGGACGAGCAGTGGCGCAAGCTCGATCTGGTGATCCAGGTCGCTGCGGAAGTATGGCGCTAGAGCCGTTCAAAGGCCGGCGCGAGGACGATCGTCTTCTCACCGGCCAGGGCCGCTACACCGCGGACTGGAGCCTCCCCGGGCAGCTCTATGGGCACTTCCTTCGCTCCGACCGCGCGCACGCGCGAATTGCTTCAATAAACACGTCACAGGCTTTGAAAACCTCCGGTGTGATTGCGGTCTTCACCGGCGAGGATATGAAGCACTTCAAGACTCCGCCACCTCAGGTGAAGTACCCGATCAAGGTGCCGCGCCGCGACATCCTCGCGCTCGAGCGCGTGCGCTACGTCGGGCAGGAAATCGCGCTCGTCGTGGCGCGCTCTCCGGCCGAGGCGCAGGACGCGGCCGAGAAGATCGAGATCGAATTCGAGGACCTGCCGGCGGTGGTCGACGCCGCGGCGGCGCTCGCGCCGGGCGCCCCGCTGCTGCACGATGACGTTCCTGGCAATCTCGCCGCCACCTACGAGTATGGAGACGAGAAGCGTGCCACCGAGGCACTGGCGCACGCGGTGCACGTGACGCGCGTTGAGCTCGAGTCGACGCGCGTTTCGGGCACGCCGATGGAGCCAAAGGCCTGCGTCGCGGCCTACGACGCGGCGAGCGACAGTTACGACGTCTTTGCCAGCTCGCAGGGCCTGTCGATGATGATGCCGAACTTCGTCGCCATCACCGGCGTGCCGGCCGAGCGCATCCGGCTCCACGCGCGCGACGTGGGCGGCGGCTTCGGCATCCGCTCGCAGGCTTATCCCGAATACATCGCGCTGATGCACGCCGCGAAGGCGCTCGGCCGCCCGGTGAAATGGGTCGGGTCGCGTTTCGAGACCATCGTCAGCGACCACCACGGGCGCGCGATCGATCTTTCGGGCGAGCTCGGGCTCGACCGGGGTGGCCGCTTCGTCGCGCTGCGCGTGCACTGGATCTGCAACATGGGCGCGCATCTCTCGCAGGCGGGGCCGATCATCAATGCGGTGAATCCATCGACGCACGCGATCAACGCCTACCGTATTCCCGCGCTATTCGGGCGGCACCAGCTCGTCCTCACCAACACCACCTCGGTCACCGCGTATCGCGGCGCTGGCCGGCCCGGCGTGTCGTACCTGGTCGAGCGCCTGGTCGACGAGGCCGCGCGCGAGCTCGGCGTCGATCCGGTCGAGCTGCGCCGGCGCAACCTCATCCCCAGGGAAGCGTTCCCGTACCGCACGCCAGTGGGCTCGACCTACGACAGCGGCGACCCGCCGGGACAGCTCGACCTCGCCGTTCGCCACGCGGGTTGGAACGACTTCGAGACGAGAAGGAAGGAGTCAAAAAAGCTTGGGAAGCTGAGGGGTATCGGCTGCGCCATGTTCATCGAGCCGAGCGGCGGCGGCGCGGCGCCGCAGGAGCAGGCGGCGATCAAGTTTGGCGAATCGGGCAACGCGACGCTCTACGTGCTGTCGGGCCCGTCGGGCCAGGCGCACGAGACGGTGTTCCCGCTCATCGTCGCGCAGGTTCTGGGATTACCTTCAGACAAAATAGAGCTCAGGGCGAGCGATCCTCTCGGTCCCCCACTCATGGGCGGCGGCACCGTCGGGTCGCGTTCGCTGATGTCGCACGGGGCGGCCCTCTACGCGACCGCGCAGGACGTCGTGAAGAAAGGGCTCGACTTCGCCGCGAAGGAGCTCGAGGTGTCGAAAGCCGACCTCGAGTTTTCAGCCGGAAAATACCGTGTGAAAGGCACCGATCTTTCGATGGCCTTCAGTGAAATCGTGAAGCGATACGGCAGCGCGTTGGATACGCAAGGCGGCATCCCGACACCGATCGCTTTTCCGGGCGGGGCGCACGTGTGCGAGGTCGAGATCGATCCCGACACCGGCGTGGTCGAAATCGCGAGCTATGTCGCGGTCGACGATTGCGGGCGCGTGATGAACCATACCCTGGTCGAGGGCCAGCTCCACGGCGGCATCGTGCAGGGCATCGGCCAGGCGCTCGCCGAGCACTGCGTCTACGACGCCAGCGGACAGCTCCTCACCGGCTCGTTCATGGACTACGCCATGCCGCGCTCGGACATGGTGA
>DASYPG010000468.1:0-7038 GCA_036006885.1 Burkholderiales bacterium
GACCGGTCCCCCGGACTGCAGCGTGGATCGGTCTCTCGTGCTGGGGCTGGTAACAGCGTGCTGGCCACCCGTCTGTCGCTGTGTAGACTGCGATCTACACAGGTAGGGATCATGCGTCACTGCCGTCCTACACGTCTACGACAGGGCATAGTCCGGTAGGACTAGGGCGGCCCTAGAACGCCATCTTGATGCCGAGCGAGCGGTTCTGCTGGGCCACGTTGAGCTCCACCACCAACACACCGGCGAGGAACAG
The DNA here is from genome assembly GCA_036006885.1 of Burkholderiales bacterium. Lineage (GTDB taxonomy): Bacteria > Pseudomonadota > Gammaproteobacteria > Burkholderiales > SG8-39 > SCGC-AG-212-J23. Next base: position 254 of record DASYPG010000468.1, read on the forward strand.
CTGGCGCCAGTCGCTCGGCAGCACATGCGCCAAGGCGACGGTGCCGACCATGGCGCCGACGAAGTAGGCGTCGACCTTCCCGACGGAGGGCGTCGTCCCCAGCATCGGATTCTTCTCATTGAATCGGTTCGGGTTTTTCGCGATGTGGCGCGTTTGCCCCCAGTCGACGGCGAGTGCAGCCACGGCTGCGCCGGCGAGCGCGTATTCGGTGGTTTCCCAAGGGTCGCCGGCTTGGCAGGGGGACGGCAACAGGACGAGAGCCAAGATCAGAAGCGCGGCTCGCGCGGCGCTTGGGCGTCGCCGATTCGCTGCAACATCGATGTTGGGGAGGCAGTCCATGAGCAGCGATTGGACCGCATGACGGTGGCGCGCGGGGTCAGGATCTGTAATGCCTGCGAGCCAAAGTGGTCATCTCCCGGCCAAAGCGCAGCGGCACTGAAATTCTTTTACGCGCGGATGAGCGCTCGTCAATCCCTGTCAGGGACCTCGGCGAGGTTTTCCAGCCAGGCGGTCGCGTTGCCGTCCGAGGGCGCACGCCAGTCCCCCCGCGGCGAAAGCGAACCCCCGGAGCCGACCTTGGGCGAGTTGGGCACGGCGCTGCGCTTGAACTGGCTCGTCTCCAGGAAGCGCTTCAGGAACACCCCCAGCCACTTCTTGATTTGGCGCAGCTTGTACTTGCCGCGCCAGGCGTGCCAGGCGAGGAAGGCCACCTTGGTTGGGGCGTAACCGAAGCGCAGCACGTAGTAGAGGTTGAAGTCCTGCAGCTCGTAGGGGCCGACCACGCGTTCGGTCGCCTGATTGCCGGGAACGAGCTCGGGACTGATCTCGGTCTCGAGCACGCGCCGCAGCGCCCGCTTCACGTCGGGACCGAGCTCGTCGGATTCGGCCACCCAGGCGACCAGGAACTTGATGAGCGTCTTGGGAACGCTCCCGTTCGGGTTGTAGTGCGACATGTGGTCGCCGACGCCGTAGGTGGACCAGCCGAGCGCGAGCTCGGACAGGTCGCCCGTGCCGGCCACCATTGCGCCATGCTGGTTGGCGAGGCGGAAAAGATGGCTCGTGCGCTCGCCCGCCTGCACGTTCTCGAAAGCGATGTCGTAGACCTTGCGGCCCTTCGCGTAGGGGTGGCCGATGTCCTTCAGCATCTGCATGCACGAGGGCTTGATGTCGATCTCCTCGGCGCTGCAGCCGATGGCGCGCATGAGCTGCCAGGCCTGGTTCTTGGTGCGGCTCGTGGTGGCGAAGCCCGGCATGGTGTAGGCGAGGATGTTCTTCCGCGGCAGCTTCAGGTGGTCCATCGCCCGCGCGCATACGAGCAGCGCGTGCGTCGAATCGAGGCCGCCCGACACGCCGATCACGAGCTTCTTGCCGCCGGTGGCGCGCATGCGCGTGGTGAGCCCGTTCACCTGGATGCGGAATACCTCCTCGCAGCGCGCATCGCGCGTCTTGGGATCGCTGGGACCATAGGGCAGCGGATCGATTTTTCGAACAAGTTCCAGACGTCCCGTCGGTGACGGCAGGGAGAAGTCAATGGTGCGAAAGCGGCGCACCTCCTCGTGGTGGCGCAGCGCCGCGTCGCCGAAGGTGTTCTGGCGCATGCGGTCGGCGGCGAGGCGCCCGAGGTCGATGTCGGCGGCGGCGAGCTGCGGCGTGTCGGCAAAGCGCCTGGACTCCGCCACCAGCGTGCCGTTCTCGTAGATGAGCGCGTGGCCGTCCCAGGCGAGATCGGTGGTCGATTCGCCCATGCCGGCCGCGCTGTAGAGATAGGCGGCCAGGCAGCGCGCCGACTGGTTGCCGACGAGCTGGCGGCGGTAGCCCTCCTTGCCGATCACGACGTTGGATGCCGAGAGGTTGGCGACCACGGTCGCGCCCGCGAGCGTGGCGAACGAAGAGGGCGGCGTCGGCACCCAGAGGTCCTCGCAGATCTCGACGTGCAGGACGAAGCCGGGCTGCTCGGCGACTTTGAACAGCAGTCCCGTGCCGAACGCGGTCGACTGGCCGGCGAGCCGGATCTCGGTGCACGAGGTGGTGTCGCCTGGCGTGAAGTAGCGGCCCTCGTAGAACTCGCGGTAGTTCGGCAGGTAGATCTTCGGCGCCACGCCCACCAGGCGGCCGCGGCAGACGAGCGCCGCGCAGTTGTAGAGCAGTCCGTGCACCGTCACCGGCAGCCCTACCAGCGCGGCGACCGGAAGCCTGCGTGTGCGCTCGATCAGGCGCGCGAGCGCTTCCTCTGCGGCGTCGATGAGCGCGCGCTGGTGGAACAGATCGTCGCAGGTGTACGCCGTGAGCCCGAGCTCGGGAAACACCACCAGGGCGGTGTTCTCGGCCGCGGCCCGCTCGATCAGCTCGAGCGTCGCTTCGCCGTTGTGGTGCGGGTCGCCGATGCGCACGATCGGCGTCGCCACCGCGACGCGCGCGAAGCCGTGCCGGTACAGGTTGAAGAAGTCCTTCACCGGCGCATTTTAGCGCACCCGATATATGGTACGATAAGCCATATATGCTCAGCGAAACCGTTGTGCTCGACGGCGTGCTTCTCGAGGTCAAGTTCGAGAGCGCGTCGAGCTACTGCCTGCGCTACGGCGATCTCGTCGAGTACTCGAACGGGCGCCGGCGCGTGCGCGGGCGGCCCCTGCCGTACGAGTTCAGGTCGGTCGAGCAGCTGCGCTACGACTTCGAGCAGGACGTGCGCGCGGCCGGGGGCTCGCTTGCCTAAGCCGCAGGCGTTTCCCACCCGCACACAGGTGCTTGAGATCCGCGTCGGCCCGCCCTCAGATGCCCTCGACCGCTTCGAGGCGGCGTGGAACCGGCGCGCGGAGGGGCAGCCGGTGAGGACGCTGAGCGTGCTGACGCTGCCCACCCTGGCGCAGCTCGTGAAGACTCTGTCGCCTGCGCGCTGGGCGCTGCTCGAGGCGCTGCGGCGCGCGGGTCCCCTCTCGATCTACGGGCTGGCGAAGCGCTTGCGGCGCAACTACAAGAATGTGCACACGGATGTGACACAGTTGGCCGCCCTGGGCGTCGTCGCGCGGGGAAGTGACAACCGCGTCCTAGTTCCTTGGGAGGTGTTGCGCGCAGAATGGGCCCTCTAGCTGTCAAAAAGAAAGCGTAGGGTGGCATCATGAACGCACGTGTCGATCTGCAGACCATGAGCCCCGTCAATCTCCAGCACTACTGGATGCCCTTCACGGACAACCGCCGGTTCAAGGCCAAGCCGCGCCTGATCGCCTCGGCGAAGGACATGTATTTCACGACGGTCGAGGGCAAGCAGGTGCTCGACGGCCTGGCGACGCTCTGGTGCGTCAACGCCGGCCACGGCAGGCCGCGGATCGTCGAGGCCATCAGGACCCAGGCTGGCGAGCTCGACTTCGCTTCCTCGTTCGCGCTCGGCCATCCGCTGCCCTTCCGCCTCGCCGAGCGCATCGCGGCCATCGCGCCGCAGGGCATGCAGCAGGTGTTCTTCACCAACTCGGGCTCCGAGGCGGTCGACACCGCGCTCAAGATCGCGGTCGCCTACCACCGGTTGCGCGGCCAGGGCACGCGCACGCGCTTCGTCGGCCGCGAGCGCTCGTATCACGGCGTCAACATCGGCGGCATGTCGGTCGGCGGCGTGGCGGCGAACCGCAAGGCCTACAGCGGCATGCTGATGCCGGGCGTGGACCACATCCGGCACACGCACGATCTTTCCAGGAATTCTTTTTCCAGGGGACAACCCGATCTCGGAGCAGAGCTCGCCGACGAGCTCGAGCAGCGGATCATCCCGCTGCACGACGCCTCGAACATCGCCGCGCTGATCGTCGACCCGGTGGCGGCCTCGGGCGGCGTGCTGGTGCCCCCCAAGGGCTACCTCGAGCGGCTGCGCGACATCTGCACGCGGCACGGCATCCTGCTCATCTTCGACGAGGTCATCACCGGCTGGGGACGCCTGGGCGCCACCTTCGCCGCGCAGCATCTCGGCATCAAGCCCGACCTCATCACCTTCGCGAAGGGCATTACCTCGGGCGCGGTGCCGCTCGGCGGCGTGCTGGTGCGCGACAGCATCTACCAGACCTTCATGGGCTCGCAGGGCGCGGGCATGGAGTTCTTCCACGGTTATACCTACTCCGGTCACCCGCTCGCCTGCGCCGCGGCGCTAGGTGCCCTCGACACGTACGAGGAAGAGAACCTGTTCCAGGCACCTCAGGCGAAGTACTTCGAGGAGGGCGTGCATTCGCTCAAGGGCCTGCCGAATGTGGTCGACTGCCGCAACCTCGGCCTGATCGGCGCGGTCGAGCTCGCGTCGCGTCCCAACGGGGCGGGCGAGCGCGGCTACGAGGTTTTCGAGAAGTGCTGGGACCGCGGCGTGTTCGTGCGCCCGGTGGGCGACTCGATCGCCTTCTGCCCGCCGCTCATCGCGCAGAAGAAGCACCTGGACCAGATGTTCGGCGCCGTCGCAGAGGTTCTCAAAACGGTAGGCTGAGCTTTACAACCACCCCGCCTTACGAAAGCGGGTAAAGAGGAAGCCGTCGATCACCGCCATCAGCGCGATCGACACCGGGTAGCCCAGGGACCAGTCGAGCTCCGGCATGTGCTTGAAGTTCATGCCGTAGACGCCCGCGATCATCGTCGGCACCGCCACCAGCGCGGCGTAGGCGGCGAGGCGCTTGGTAATCTCGCCGTGCCCCATGTTCACCATCGCGAGTGCCACCTGGATGGCGGTATTCACGGTGTCGCGCGCAGCGTCGATCGACTGGTTAATGCGGATGAGGTGGTCGTAGACGTCGCGGAAGTACTCCCCGAGGCCACTGCAGGCCATGGGCACCCGGCCGCCGTAGAGCTTGCCGACCTGCTCGAGCAGCGGCGCCGCGGCATGCTTGAGCGTGGTCAGCCTCTGCTTTCCGTAGTAGAGCGCTTCGATGTTCTCCCGCGGCGAGCTGCTGCCGAAGAGCCGCTCCTCGAGCTTCTCGAGCTGCGCCTCGATCGCGTCGAGCACCGGGAAATACCGGTCGACCACGGCGTCCATCAGCGCGTACAGCACGAACCCGGCGCCGTGCTTCAGCAGCTCGGGCTCGCGCTCGGCGCGCGCGCGCACCTCCAGGAAGCCGCGCTCGGTGCGGCTGCGCACCGACAGCACGAAGTTGCGCCCGACGAAGATGTCGACCTCGCCGATGCTGAAGTCGTCGCCCGCGACCTCGACGGTGTGTACGACGACGAAAAGCTGGTCGCCGTACTCCTCGATTTTCGGCCGCTGGTGGCCGACGCGGGCGTCCTCCACCGCGAGGGGGTGGAGGTCGAACTCTTCGCGCATCTGCTCGAGCTCGGCCTCGGTCGCGTCCTTGAGCCCCACCCATACAAAGCAGCCCGGCCGCGCGAGGTAGCTGTGGATCTCGCGGAAGTCGATGTCGGCGAGCTTCTTGCCTTCCTGGTAGGCGACGCAGTTGATGAGCATGGACGATCAGATCGGCTTTTTCGCGCGCATGTTACCCCGTTACAATCGCAGGCTCCGAAAAAGTTGATCTGACCCCACCTATGCCAGAGATCAGCAAACGCGCCGCCAGCCTCGGCACCGAAAACGCCTTCGTCGTGCTCGCGGAAGTGAACGCGCTCGCGCGCCAGGGGCGCGACATCATCAGCTTCTGCATCGGCCAGCCCGACTTTCCCGCCCCCGAGAACGTGCAGCAAGCGGCGATCCGCGCGATCAGGGGCGGCAAGCACGGCTATACGCCCTCGGCCGGCATCGACGAGCTGCGCGAGGCGGCCGCCCGGTACCTGGGCGCCATGCGCGGCGGCCTGCCGATCCGGCCGCAGGACGTGGTGGTCGGCGCGGGCGCGAAGCCCTTCATTGCTTACGCCATCCTTTCAACCACGGACTACGGCGCCGGCGACGAGGTGATCTATCCCAATCCCGGGTTTCCGATCTACGAGTCTCAGATCCTGGCGCACGGCGCGCGGCCGGTGCCGATCCATCTGCACGAAGCACGCGGCTTTTCGTTCGACCCCGCCGAGCTCGAGCGGCTCATCACGCCGCGGACGAGGCTGCTCATCCTCAACTACCCGCACAACCCGACCGGCGGCCTGCTCTCCCGCAAGGAGCTGGAGGACATCGCGGCCGTCCTGAGGAAGCACCCCCAGGTCTGGGTGTACGCGGACGAGATCTATTCGCGCCTGGCATATTCGGGCCAGTTCTTCTCGATCGCGCAGGTTCCGGGGATGTACGAGCGCACCATCATTTCCGACGGCGCCTCGAAGACCTGGGCGATGACCGGGTGGCGCATCGGGCTCACGTCCAACCCGGCGCTCGCGGCGGTCTTCACCCGCTGGATCACCAACACCGACTCGTGCGCCTCCCAGATCAGCCAGTGGGCGGCGGTCGAGGCGATCAACGGGCCGCAGGACGCGGCCGAGACCATGAAGCAGAGCTTCGAGGAGCGGCGCGATCTCATCGTCGGGCTGCTCAATCAGGTCCCGGGGGTGAAGTGCCAGAAGCCCGGCGGGGCGTTCTACGTCTGGCCGAACGTCACCGAGGCCTGCCGCCTGGTCGGCGCTCAGGACTCCGAGGAGTTCAGGAAGCGCCTGCTGAACGAGGCGGGCGTGGCGCTGCTGGCCGATATCCATTTCGGCTCGCGCGTCCCGGGCGAAGGGCAGCACGTGCGCTTCTCCTACGCCGCCTCCAAGCAGGCGATCGAGCAGGGGGTAGCGCGGATGACCGAGTTCATCCGAAAAAATACCAAAAAAGCAGCATGACCATCTGGAAGCCGTCGGCGACTGTAGCGGCGGTCGTCGAGCGCGACGGCCGGTTCCTGTTCGTCGAG
>DASYPG010000469.1:0-3874 GCA_036006885.1 Burkholderiales bacterium
GGAGATCCAGGCTCTGCCTTCATACCGCATCGCCCAGGCGGGGCTCGGCCTGGTCCCCGAAGGCCGCCAGGTGTTCCCGAACCTCACCGTGCGCGAGAACCTCGTCGCCACCGCGAGGAAAGGGCCTTGGGGTGAACAGCGCATCTATGCCCTCTTCCCGAACCTCGCAGAGCGGCGCAGCCACTACGGCAACCAGCTCTCCGGCGGCGAGCAGCAGATGCTCGCGATCGGCCGCGCCCTCATGACCAACCCGCGACTGCTGATCCTCGACGAGGCGACCGAGGGGCTCGCGCCGCTGGTGCGCATCAAGATCTACCGCTCGATCGAGCGGCTGAAGGGCGAGGGCCTCTCGATCCTGCTCATCGACAAGGACGTCGCCGCGCTCGCGCGCGTCGCCGACCGCCACTACGTGCTCGAGAAAGGGCGCGTGGTCTGGAGCGGAAGCTCGGCCGAGCTCAGCGCCAACGCCGAAGTCCAGCACCGTTATCTCGGGGTATAGAATCGATCCATGAAGCGCGAGAACGTCGTCGGGCGGGCCGACGTCGAGGACACGCCCGAGCTCGAAGCCTATTACGCGAGCCTCGAAGGCGAAGCGCTCGGCGCGCTGTGGAACGTCGCCAACGACATCGAGCCCTGGTTCCCGCAGCCGAAGTCGGTGCCGACTCTTTGGTCTTGGAAACGAATTGAACCCTATGTAAGAAAAGCTGCAAGCCTTGTTTCCGCGGAGAAGGCCGCGCGCCGGGTCGTGATGCTGGTGAATCCGGGCCGCAAGGAGTGGAGCGCCGCCGCGGGCCTGCTCTACACCGGCGTGCAGATCATGAATCCAGGCGAATTCACCTCGGCGCACCGCCACCAGGCGTCGGCCCTGCGCTTCATCATGGAGGGACGCGGCGCCTACACCGTGGTCGACGGCGAGCGCCTCGAGCTCGGCGCGCGCGACCTGGTCCTCACGCCGAACGGCACCTGGCACGACCATGGCATCGACGCCGGCGGCACGCAGTGCGTCTGGCAGGACGGCCTCGACATCCCGCTCATGAACTCGCTCGACGCGAACTTCTACGAGGTGCACCCCGACGTGGTGCAGAAGCCCGCGCCGCTCTCGCGCGCGAACTGGTCGAAGCCCTATTCGCCGGTTTTCAGGTACGGTTGGGACGAGAGCTACGAAAAGCTCCTGCTTTCATCGGAAGGAACCGAATTCGACGGTACTGTGTTTGAGTATGGAAACCCGCTGACCGGCGGTCCGATCATGCCGACCCTCGGGGCACAGCTCCAGCTCCTGAAACCGCAGGAGGAAACAAAGCCCCACCGCCACACCGGCAGCGTGATCTACCAGGTGGCCAAGGGCCGCGGCTGGTCGGTGATCGCCGGCCGGCGCTTCGACTGGGAGGAAAAGGACATCTTCGCCCTGCCGTCGTGGGCGCTCCACTCGCACGGCAACGGGTCGCCGACCGAGGACGCGGTGCTCTTCTCCTTCAACGATTTCCCGGCGATGAAGGCGCTCGCCCTTTACCGGGAAGAAGCAGGATGATCAGCGCCGAACAGAACGAGCTGATGACCCGCATCGGCCCCGGCACGCCGGCCGGGGCGCTGCTGCGCAACTACTGGCAGCCGGTCGCGCTCGTCGAGGAGCTGCAGGGAAACCGGCCGGTCAAAGCGGTGCGCCTCCTCGGGGAGGACTTGGTTCTTTTCAAAAACCAAAACCAATATGGTTTGCTCGAGCGCCATTGTCCGCATCGCGGCGCCGATCTCGCCTACGGCAGGCTCGAGGACGGAGGGCTGCGCTGCAGCTTCCACGGCTGGCTCTTCGACACGAGCGGCAAGTGCCTCGCCACGCCCGCCGAGCCCGAGGGCAGCCGCATGTGCGAGCACATCCGCCAGAAGGCCTACCCGGTCACCGAGCGCAGCGGCATCCTGTTCGCCTATCTCGGCGCCGGCGAGCGGCCGGCCTTCCCGCACTTCGACTGCTTCGTCGCGCCGAACGAGTACACGTTCGCCTTCAAGGGCTACTGGGACTGCAACTGGCTGCAGGCGCTCGAGGTCGGCATCGACCCGGCGCACGCCTCCTGGCTGCACAAGTTCTTCGAGGACGAGGATCCGGCGACGAGCTATGGCCGGCAGTTCCGCTCCACACCCGCCGATGCCGAGATCCCGATGAGCCAGGTGCTGCGCGAGTTCGACCGGCCCGAGATCCGCGTCGAGCGCACGGCGTACGGAATGCGGCTGCAGACGCTGAGGAAGCTGGACGAATCGAAGACCCACCTCCGGGTCACGAACATATTGTTCCCGCAGGCGTTCGTCATCCCGATGAGCCCCGAGATGACGATCTCGCAGTGGCACGTGCCGGTCGACGACCACGGCTGCTACTGGTACTCGATCTTCACGAGCTTCGGCGCGCCGGTCGACAAGGACACCATGCGGGCGCAGCGCCTCAAGACCTATCCGGCGCCGGATTACAAGCCCATTTTTTCAAGAGGAAATTCCTGGGGGTTCAGCGCCGACGAGCAGCGGAAGTCGACTTTCACCGGCATGGGCTTCGACATCAACATCCACGATCAGTGGGCCTGCGAGTCGCAGGGCCGCATCCAGGATCGCACCAGGGAGCACCTCGGCAGCACCGACAAGGGTATCGTGCTCTACCGCCGCATCCTCGTGGACGCCATCCGCAAGAACCAGGCGGGCGAGAAGCCGCCGATGGTGCTCGACGCGCAGGGCGCGCGCGAGATCATTGGCCCGCCGGCGGTGGATGGCATCGGTCCGAGCGATCGGCTGGAAGAGTACTGGAAGGACTTCGACGCGAATCGACGGAGAAAATCCGCCTGGGGATGAACAAGAAGGAAGCGCTGAAGGAAATCGAGGCGCACGACCTGAAGGCCGTGCGCTTTTCGTTCGCCGACCAGCACGGCGTGCTGCGCGGCAAGACGCTCGCAGCGGCCGAGGTGGGCGCGGCGCTCGAGCGCGGCGTCACCGTTACGAGCACGCTGCTCCTCAAGGACACCTCGCACCGCACGGTCTTTCCCGCGTTCACGCCGGGCGGCGGTATCGGCATGCCCGAGGTGCAGGGCGCCGCGGATCTCGTGCTGCACGCCGACCCCTCCACCTTCCGCATCCTGCCTTGGGCGCCCGAAACCGGGTGGTTCCTGTGCGACGCGCGCTTCCCGGACGGGCGCCCGGCGCCGTTCTGCACGCGCAGCCTCCTCGGCACCGCGCTGCAGAAGCTCTCGGCCTCGGGCCATGAATTCGTCGCCGGACTCGAGGTCGAGTTCCACGTCTTCAAGATCCTCGACGAGCGCCTGCGCCCCGAGGATGCGGGCCAGCCCGGTACGCCGCCCGAAGTCGCGCTCCTCACCACCGGCTACCAGCTCCTCACCGAGCATCGCTACGACCTCATCGACCCGGTGGTCGAGCTCCTGCGCAAGGGCCTCGCCAAGCTCGGCCTGCCGCTGCGCTCCTACGAGGTCGAGTTCGGGCCGAGCCAGGTCGAGATCACGCTCGGCGCCATGCCAGGGATGGCGTCGGCCGATGCGATGCTGCTCTTCAGGAGCGCGGTGAAGCAGATCGCGCGGCGCCACGGCTACCACGCCACCTTCATGTGCAGGCCGAAGCTGCCGAGCGTGATGTCGAGCGGCTGGCACCTGCACCAGTCGCTCACCCGCGGCAGTAAGAACGCGTTTGTCCCGGAATCCGAAAAAGAGCTTCTTTCTCCGCTTGGGCAGAGCTACCTCGCCGGCCTCCTCGCGCACGCGCGTGGCGCCACGGCGCTCGCGACGCCGACCATCAACGGCTACAAGCGCTACCGGCCCTACTCGCTCGCGCCCGACCGGGTGATCTGGGGCCGCGACAACCGCGGCGCGCTGATCCGCGTCATCGGCGGCGC
>DASYPG010000470.1:0-1786 GCA_036006885.1 Burkholderiales bacterium
GACCGCGCGCTGCTCAAGCGCTTCTCGCTCTTCGGGCCGCCCGGAATCGTCTTCTTCGACGCGCAGGGGCGCGAGATCAGGGGCCTGCGGGTGATCGGCTACCAGAACCCGGAACGGTTCCTGAAGACGCTTTCGCTAGCCACCGCGCCTTAATACGCGGCCCGGTCGCGCGCCCGTGGGCTTGCCAGCCTTCCACACCAGCGCGCCGTTCACGATCACGGTGTCGATTCCCTTCGCCGGCTGGATCGGCCGCGCGAAGCTCGCCGCCTCGTCCACCGCGCCGGCGTCGAAGATCGCGATATCGGCGAAGGCGCCTTCGCGCAGGACGCCGCGGCCTTCCAGGCCGAAGCTCTTCGCCGTGAGCCCGGTCATCTTGTAGACCGCCGTTTCTAGCGGGAAAAGATTGAGCCCGCGCGAATAGTGCCCGAGCACGCGCGGGAAGCTTCCCCAGAGGCGAGGATGCGGTGCGGCGTCGTGTGGCAAGCCGTCGGAGCCGATCATGGTGTGCTCGAAGGCGAGGATGCGCTGCACATCGGCTTCGTCCATGGAGAAATAGATCGCGCCTGCCGGCAGCAGCTTCGTCACGGCTTCCTCGATCCCGAGGCCCATCTTCGCGGCGACCTGGTCCAGCTTCCAGCCGGCGAACTCGGGATGCGGCTTGGACCAGGTGACGAGTGTGGTCGACGCGACGAGCGTGCGGCTGTAGGAAAGGATGGTCGACGAGGCGCAATAGGGATAGCAGTCGAGGGCGATCTTCTGCGAGCGCATTGCCCGCTCGATGAATGGCAGGGTTTCAACCGAGCGGCCATGGTTGGGCGTGCCGACCACCTTGTGGTGCGAGATCACCACCGGCGCACCGACCTCGCGGCCGATACGGAAGCTCTCCTCGAGCGAGTCGATGACGCGTGCGCCTTCGTCGCGCATGTGGGTGCAGTAGATGCCCTGGTGCTCGGCGAGCGGCCGGCATATCTCGATCACTTCCTCGGTCGTAGCGGCGCGCGCCGGCTCGTAGTAGAGCCCGGTCGAGACGCCGATGGCGCCGGCCGCGAGCGCCTCTGCCGTCAGTATTCGCATTTCCTTGATTTCGTCCTCTCGCGCCGGACGCTGGAGATCTGCCATCGTCTGCGCCCGCAGCATCGTGTGCCCGACGAGCAGCGCGCAATTCGTGGCCGCCGGGTGCGCGCGCAGCTCGTCGACGTAGGAGCGGAACGTCGGGAAGCGGAACCATCCGCCCGCATCGTCCAGCAGGTCGATCGGCGGCAGCACCGGGGCCTTCATGCCCCGCGGCGCCGGCGCGAGCGAGATGCCGCAGTTGCCTGCGACCACCGTGGTGACGCCCTGGCTCACCTTGGGCGCCATCTCGGGCGCCGAAAGCATCAGGCGGTCGTCATGGGTGTGCGCATCGATGAAGCCTGGAGCGACGACGAGGCCCGAGGCATCGATTTCGTTTCTTCCTTTTTCCGGAACTGAACCCAAGGCCGAGATGCGATCGCCGGTAACAGCCAAATCGGCGCGATAGCGCGGGGCCCGAGTGCCGTCGACGACGGTGCCATTGCGTACCACGAGGTCGTAGGGCATCAGTCCACCTTGGCGCCGGAGCGCCGGACTACCTCGGCCCACTTCGGCGTCTCGCTTCGCACCAGGTCGAGGAACTCCTCGGGCGTGCCGCCGTCCGCCTCGGTGTCGAGCTGCCTGAAGCGCTCGAGCACGAACGCGGACGCGAGCGCCTTGCGGATCTCGGCGTGCAGCCTCGCGACGATCTCGCGCGGCAGGTTGGCCGGCGCGA
>DASYPG010000471.1:0-2152 GCA_036006885.1 Burkholderiales bacterium
CACGGGATCGATGGCGGTCTCCCAGCTCGCCGCGAGCTTCTGCTTCTCTGGAAGCGGCGGCAAGGCAGAGCGCACGCGATCGTCCTGGATCGTGCGGCGCGCGGCGCGGAGGGCGTCGATGAGCCGCTCGGCGTCCTCGTACGTGAACCGGATTTCAAGCGGTCCTTCGCTCGTCTCGATGTCGAGCGCGCCGCTTTGGCCGTCCGAAAGCGAGTCGACCTTGCCAAGCCCGGTGACGACGACGCGTTTCCGTTTCATGCGGACGCGGTAGAAGCAAGTTGCGATCCGGCAAGCGCCCCAGCCACTCGGTTGGCACGTTGATCGACGGGCGTGGTGGGGCGAATCACGCAGGGTCCTGGGGCTTTTGCCCCAGCCGCTCATTTAACTTATTGTTAACTCATTGATTCGCTTGACCGCACCGCTTGCATGGACGGTGCGAGCTCCGGTCCATGGGATACGAGCAAAAAATCGGAATCGGCGGGACCGGCGCTCGCGCTCGCTAGCCAGCCCGAGAAGGCCTTCTGCATAAGTCTTACGCGCTTCTTGCGCGCGAACGAGTACGCCGGCGGCGGGTGACGGCGTTGTCGATCAGGACTTCGGCGGCGGCGCGCGCCGAGCGCGCGAGCGAAGGATCGCCGCGCACCAGCGCGGCGGCAAGCGCGCCCTCGGAGAGGATCTGGAGTTGGGTGGCGAGCGCGTCGGCGGCGCCGATGCCCATGCGCTCCAAAAGCGCCCGGTACCACAGGCGGCGCTGCTCCTTGAACTGCACCGCGATGCCGGCAGCCTGGTGCTTCGGGTCGCCGATCTCGATCACCGCGTTGACGTAGGGACAGCCGCGGAAGCTGCCGTCGGCGAGGATGCGCTCGAGGCGGTCGAAGGCGCCGAGGAGCTGCTCGCGCGCGGGCGCGTCGGACGGCGTGATCTGCCGGAAGCGCGCCGTGAGATACGCGGCGATCAGCGCGTCCTTGGACGGGTAGTGGTTGTAGAGGGTGCGCTTGCTGACGCCGGCTTCGGCCGCCACCGCGTCGACCCCCACGGCGCGGATGCCCTGCGTATAGAACAGCTTGTCGGCTGCGGCGAGGATGCGCTCGGCTGGGGCGGCTGAGTACACAGGTCGGTGTAACAAGAGGTTGACAGAAGTATACGGCGTACCAGATCATAGGTAAACCGATCTGTTTACCTGACCCACTGCCATGGCAAGCACCGAAAAGCGACGCGCGATGCTGCTGCTCATCGTCCTGAGCGGCCTGATCATTTCCCTGTGCATGGGCCTGCGCCAGAGCCTCGGCCTGTTCATGCGGCCGATGACCGTGGACCTCGGCATTTCGGCGGCGACCTTCGGCTTCGCGATCGCGCTGCAGAATATCGTGTGGGGGCTCTCGCAGCCCTTCGTCGGCGCGGCGGCCGACCGCTACGGCGCTCGTCCGGTCCTGATCGTCACCGCGCTGGTGTACGCGGCCGGGCTTCTTCTGATGGGGTTCTCGAGCGTGTTTCCGGGCGCGCTGCACGTCGCCGGGTTCCTTGCCGGCATCGGCACCGCCGGCACCGGCTTCGGCGTGCTCATCGGCACGATATCGCGCGCCACGCCGCCCGAGAAGCGCAGCCAGACCGTGGGCCTCGTCGCCGCCGCGGGCTCGCTCGGCACCCTGGTGCTCGCGCCGGTCGGACAGCATCTCATCGACGGCCTCGGCTGGCAGGCCGCGCTCGTGGGCTTCGCCGTCATCGCCGCCTCGATGGCGGTCATTTCTTTGGCGATCCGTGAACAACCGGCCGCCGGCGGTGTAGCTGCCGCTTCAAAGCAGAAACTTGGCGACGCGATGCGCGAGGCGATCTCCCATCGCGGCTATCTCTTCATGACGCTCGCATTCTTCGCCTGCGGGTTCCAGCTCGTGTTCATCACCACGCACCTGCCGAGCTACCTGGCGCTCTGCGGCGTCGCGCCCGGCGTGGGCGCGAGCGCGCTCGCGCTGATCGGCCTGTTCAACACGATCGGCACGTACATGTTCGGCCTGCTCGGCGCGCGCTACAGCCAGAAGCACCTCCTCGCGTTCATCTATCTCCTGCGCACGCTCTTCATCGTGATCTTCCTGCTCGTGCCGGTGAGCGCGGCCTCGACCCTGGTGTTCGCCGCGGCGATGGGCTTCCTCTGGCT
>DASYPG010000472.1:0-2134 GCA_036006885.1 Burkholderiales bacterium
CCGAAGGCGAGGATCGAGACGACGTTGAGCGCCGCCACGATCACCCAGATCACGGTAAAGAGCAGCCACAGCTTCTGCCAGAGCTTCATCCGGAGCACCCCCGCGGTGAACTATTTTCACCGATTGAAGTAGGGTGGGCCCGTGGCGCGGGTCCGAGCGACGTTCGGGTCGTACCTGGTCGCCCTGGTCATGCTGGCGGTCATCCCGCTCATGCTGATCGCGGGGGTCCTGATCTGGCGCCAGACGGTGCTGCAGCGCGATGCCTTCGAGCGCAGCCTCCTGCAGACCGCGCAGGCGCTCTCGCTCGCGGTCGACCGCCAGCTCTTCGCCGACCGGGTGATGCTCGAGACCCTCGCGCAGTCGCCGTTCCTCGAGCGCCGCGACTACAAGGCGTTCTACGCGCTGTGTGCGCGCGTCGTCGGCGAGCAAGGCGCGCTTTTCATCTCGCTCTTCGACGCCCGGGGAAAACAGATCTTCAACACGCTGCGCCCGCCGGGCGAGGCCTTGCCCACGCCCTTCGAGTACCCGCCGCCGCCCGACCCCGAGCGCCCGCCGATCGGCGATCCCACCGCGCTGCAGGAGGTGCTGCGCACCGGAAAGCCGGTCAATTCGGATCTCGTCTACGGCCTGGTCGCCGGGCGCCTCATCTTCCTGGTGAACATCCCGGTGATCCGCGGCGGCAGGATCCGCTACGTGCTCAGCGCCGGCTTCGAGCCCGCCGTGATGACGCGCCTTCTGCAGGAGAGCCAGCAGTTCACCGGCGTCCCGGCGTGGATCTGGGACCGGCGCGGCTTCATCGTCGGGCGCTGGCAGAACGCCGACGACTACGTCGGCCGGCGCGTCCCGCCGCGGCAGCTCGAGCAGATCAAGGCGCGCAACGCCGGCGTGGCCAAAGGCGAGTCGGCCGAAGGCATCGCGCTCTACTACTCGTACGCGCGCTCGCCGGTCAGCGGCTGGACCGCGTCGGTGGGCGCCGAGCGCGGCGAGCTCGACCACGCGGTGCGCGCCGGCTGGATCATCGGCGGCGCGCTGATGGTCGGCGGCGTGCTCCTCGGCCTGCTGCTCGCGCTCTCGATCGCGGCGCGGCTGCGCCGCGCGATCGTGTCGCTCGCCGCCGCCGCGAGCCGCAACGAGCCGCCGCAGGCGGTCGGCCTGCGCACGCGCGAGATCGAGCTCCTCGAGCACGCGGTCCTCGAGGCGGCGCAGGCGAGCGAGGCGCGCCTGCGCCGCGAGCAGGCCGAGGCCGAGAGCGAGACCAAGGACCGCTACATCGCCACGCTGTCGCACGAGCTGCGCAACCCGCTCGCGGCGCTGAACAACGCCGTGCACCTGCTCGGGATGGAGGGCAGAAAGGAGATCGCGCCCACACTGGAGATGATGCAGCGGCAGATCGCGCAGCTCACGCGCATGGTGAACGACCTCCTCGACGTGTCGCGCGTCACGCACGGCAAGATCACGCTGCGGCCCGCGCCGACCGACCTCGCCGCGGTGCTGGCGCAGGCGATCGAGACCGCGGTGCCCGCGCTGCAGGCGAAGCGCCTGCGCTTCACGCACGAGCTCGCGCCCGGGACGGTCATGGTGCGCGGCGACGCCGCGCGCCTGCTGCAGGTGTTCTCCAACCTCTTCGACAACGCCGCCAAGTTCACGCCGCCCGGCGGCGAGGTCGGGGTGTCGCTCGCGCGCGAGGATGCCGAGGCGCGCGTAACGGTGAGCGACAACGGCGCAGGCATCGATCCCGCGTTCCTGCCCAAGATGTTCGAGCCCTTCACCCAGGCCGACACCAGCCTCGAGCGCGCCACGAGCGGCCTCGGGCTCGGACTCGCGCTCGCGCGCCAGATCGTCGAGGCCCACGGCGGGACCATCTCGGCAACAAGCGCCGGACGCGGCCAGGGCAGCCGCTTTACGGTCCGGCTGCCGCTTGTCTAGAGGTAGTTGAGGAGCGCCCGCGTCTTGTCCAGCTCGGCGCGCGCGCGCTTCGCCTCGGCGAGCACCGCCTCGCGCGCAGTCACGCGCTTCGCGTCCTCGAGCAGGAGCGAGGCCTGCACGTGCGGCGCGAGGCGCTTGTTCGCCTCGGGAAGGCCGCCGAGCAGGTCGGCGAGCGCGCTGAGCTGCACGTCGAGGTCGAAGTGGTCGT
>DASYPG010000473.1:0-3874 GCA_036006885.1 Burkholderiales bacterium
CTAACTCGCCCCCCTAGCGCAGCATCGCGACGGCCGCGACCAACAGGGCGCAAAGCGACAGCGCGCCTGCGACCGAAGCGAGGATGGTGACGCGCCGTAGGCGGTGCTCGGCGAGTTGCGCAGCTTCCTGCACCGCGGCCACGGTGCTTTGCAGCTGGGCCGCGAGCTCCTTCACATGCGCGGTGTTCTGCGCCGCGGCCGACTGCAGCTCAGCGATCTGCTGCTGCAGGAGCTGCGTCGGATCCGGCACCGTTTCGGCCCTCTTCTTGGTGAAGACCGGAGCCGCGGTGTCATAGATTGTCTTGACGTGCGGGAGTACCGCTTTCAGGGCGGGAATAATCCACGAAGCCATGCCCGCCATTGTAGAGGGAGTATTTCGACGCCCCCAGCGCCGTGACATAACAGGCCTGTCACAAAGGGGGAAGCATGTCGAAGCAACGGATTGCCATGGCAGTGGCTGCCGCCTGCCTGATGGTCACGCCCCGCCTTGGCCTGTCGCAGGAGCCCGCGGGGCACATCCTGTGGGCGTTCGGCCAGGTCGAGCGCCTCGGCGGCGACGGCGTCGCCAAGCCCCTAGCCAAGGGCGACGCGGTGTACGAGGGCGACGTGATCCGCTCGGCCGCCGGCTCGCAGGCGCAGCTCGTCATGAGCGACGAGGCGCTCGTCGCCGTGCGCGCGGAATCGAGCGTCAAGCTGACCAAGTACAGCTACCACGGCGTCGAGGACGGTACCGAGCGCGCCATCATCGACCTCCTGAAGGGCGGCCTGCGCTCCATCACCGGGGGGATCGGCCACACCAACAAGGAAAACTACCAGCTCAGGAACGACATGCACGTGATCGGCATCCGCGGGACCGACCACGAGACCTATGCGAACGAAGCGGGCACCTTCAGCCGCGTAACCATGGGCGGCACGTATATCCAGGCCCCCAGCGGCCGAATCGATGTGGCTCCCGGGGAGATCGCGTTCGCGAGCAAGCGCAACGACTTTGCGCCGCAGCGCCTCGAGCGCACGCCGGAATTCATGCAAGTCGCGACGCTGAAGCCGGCCAACACCGGGCCGAAGCTGCGCGGCCCGAGCGCGAGCGACGAGCGCCGCCTGCAGAAGACGGGCGAGCCCACGCAGGGCGGACTGACCGCAGCTGCGGCGGCGCCAGTGCTGCCCAACCAGGCGATCACGGATAACACCCTGAAGAATAGCGTGACCAATCCCACGCAGAAGTATGCCGATCCGCTCAAGAACCCGGATCCGCTCAAGAATCCCAAGGGCAACGCGCCCGTCCTGAAATTGAAGTGAAATTGTTGGGCCGGTGAATCCCGCGGTGCATGGAATAATTCCGTGAACCGGGCCCGCGGAGAGGGCCGTCACAACAATAAGAAAGCGGGTGGCAGGCTCCATGCGCTGGATCGCCGCGGTAACGCTTTGCCTTGCGCTCGCCGCTCGCGCCGGCCCGTCGTTCGCCCAGGAGGACGTCGACCTCGCGGTGCTCTCGCGTGCCGAGGTGCTGGTACGATCGGGCGAGGCTGAGCAGGCTTGGGCGCTGCTCGCGCCACTCGAGCGGCAGTATGCGGGCCGTCCAGACTACGACTACCTGCTCGGCGTCGCGGCGCTCGAATCCGGGCGGCCGAACCGCGCCACCTTCGTCTTCGAGCGCGTGCTCACCGTGAACCCAGGCCACCTCGCCGCGCGCCTGGAGATGGCGCGCGCGTACTACGCTTTGCGCGATTTCGAGCGTGCCGAGCGCGAATTCAACGTCATCCTGGCGAGCGCGCCGCCGCCCGAGATTGCCACGATGAGCCGCCTGTATCTCTCGAGGATGCGCGAAGGGCAGCCCGCGCGCGGCGCGGTCCTGAGCGGCTATGCGGAAGTCGCAGTGGGCCGCGACAGCAACGTCAATGCGGCGGCGGCGCTGAGCTCGGTATTCGTCCCGGGGCTCGGCAACGAGGTTGCCGTGGATGCCTCGTTGCAGCCCCGGCCCGACGACTTTGTCAACCTCGGCGCCGGCCTCGAATACACGCATGCGCTGACCGCGAATCTCGGGCTCATCGCGGGCGTGGATGTGCGGCAGCGCTGGTACGCCCACGCCGACACGTTCGACTCGCGCGGAGCGGAACTCCAGGCGGCGCTGGCGCACAAGCTCGATGAGGCGAGCTTCGTCCAGTACAGCGCGCGCTTAAGCGAGTACGACCTGGACAACGCCTCGTACCGTGATACGGCGTCGCTGGTGGCGCAGTGGAACCGCCGCCTCAACCTGCGCACGCGCGTCGCGCTCGGGGGCGAGGCGCACCGCATCCGCTACCGTACAGACCTGACACGAGCGAGCAGCTCCGACCTCTACGCCGCCAGCGCGGGTGTGACCTACCTGCTGCAGCCGGCCACGCTGACCGCGGCGACCGGCTCCCTATATTTCGGCGACGACCAGGCGGTTGCCGGGCGCGCGGATGGCGACCGCAGGCTCTTGGGCGCGACCGTCGGACTGCAGCGCCGGCTGATGGAGCGCGCCGAAGTCTATGTGCGCCTGTCGCTCCTCGATTCGGACTACCAGATGCCGAATGCCGACTTTGGCGTGACTCGCCGCGACCGGCAATACGACGCGGTGTTCGGCCTGGGCTGGGAGTTCGCCAACGGCTGGGTGCTGCGTCCCCAGGTGCTGTACACCACGCACAGCTCCAACGTCCCGCTCAACGAATACCGCCGCACCGAGACCTCGCTTACGCTGCGCCGAGTGTGGGACTGAAGCGAAACGCCTACAGCGGGATCGCGAGCAGCGTGTCGAAGCTGCGGCTGTCGCAGATCACGACCCGCTCCTCGTAGCGCGGCTCGGGGGCGAGCGCGATGCGGTCGACGTAGCGGCCGCTCGCGAAGAGCAGGCTTTCGCCGTTCTGCATGATCCGCACCACGAGGAAATTGGCGCGCGAGGCCGCGCTGTGCTCGCCGGTGCGCTCGACCAGGATCGACGACACGAGATGGCGATAGCGCTGCGGCTCGTAGATGTTGGCGTGACGCAGCGACGCTACGCGGTCGCGCAGCATCGGGCGGCCCTCGGCGTAGAGCACCGGCAGCGGCAGGCCGCGCTCCTCGTTCTCCGCGGTGGTGATGCGGTAGGTGCCGTTCTCGGTGAAGAACAGCGGCCACTCCTCCAGCAGGCCCGCATCGAGCGCGTGGGCGTAGCGCGCGTGCAGCCGTTCGACGACGAACTGGAGCTGCGGCTCCATCTAGATGCTCATGTACCTGCGCCAGGTCTGCCACAGCCCGCGCACCGCGGTCTCGGTGACGCGCGAGTCGCCCGAGCCTATGGAAGAGCCGCCCATCTCGATCACCGAGGCGCGGTCGGCGGACCCGGCCACGCCGCGCTGCACGAAGCCGGTCGCGGCGCCGTCCTCCATCGAAATGTAACCCGCCGGGCCCACCAGGTTGGCCTGCAGGATGCGCCGGCGCTGCATCGCCGCGTCGTCGTCGGCGAACCCGAACAGCGTCCAGTGGAGCTCGGTGCGCTCGACGCCCTTGGGTACCACCTGGCGCGCGGCGAGCGAGTTCCTGATCTGGTGCAAGACGAAGCCGGGGAAGAGCGAAAGGATCTGGATCGACACGCGGTCGCCGAGCTCGTCGACCTGCTCCAGCAGCTCGGGTGCCTCGAGCTGAAATTGACTGTTGGCAGAACCCGCCGAGCGCATGCCGTCCTTCTCGTAGGCATCGTCCTTGTCTTCCACCATCTCGGTGTAGGTGCAGTGGTGCGCGCCGTCCTTCGACACGAACACGCCGCCTTTCTGGGTCAGGCGGTTGATGCGGAAGCGCGTGAAGAAGAGGTGCAGCAGGCTCGCATGGTACGTGTCCTTCACGTTGTCCATGTAGAGCTTCCAGTTGTTCGGCAGGA
>DASYPG010000474.1:0-5763 GCA_036006885.1 Burkholderiales bacterium
CTTTGTACGGAACATGCAGCAGGTCGACCTTGGCGGTGGTCTTCAGCAGCTCGCCGCACAGGTGGCTGGTCGAGCCGCCGCCTCCGGAGGCGAAGGAAAGCGCGCCGGGTTTTGCCTTCGCCAGCGCGAGGACCTCGCCGAGGGTTTTTGCGGGGGCGCCCGGATGCGTGACCCACATGTTGGGGGTGCTCGCCGCATTGATCACCGGCGCAAGGTCCTTCGTCGGGTCGTAGCCGAGGTCCTTGTAGAGCCATCGACTGGTGGCGAGGATGACCGAGGGCGCCATCAGCACCTGGTGGCCGCTCGCATCTCCACGCGCTACGTACGCTGCGCCGACGTTGCCGCTGGCGCCGGCACGGTTCTCCACCACGACCGCGACCCCCATCGACTGCGACATCAGCGGCGCAAGCGCGCGCGGAATGAGATCCGCGCTCGCCCCGGGCGGATAGGGCACGACTATGGTGATAGGGCGGGCGGGGAACGCTTGCGCCGCCGCCATGCCGGGGACGACGGCGCTCATGAGCAGAAGAATCCGGATCACTCGCATGCATACCTCCTCAAGCTTGCGATCATCGAGGTCCGCAACATGTACTCGCGCGCAAGGCGCGGGTCGGCCGCAGTGCGCGTCATTTCCGTTTTCCAGCGGCGGTGCGCCTCGGGGTCCTTGGCTTCCAGGTTCCTCTTGTTGGCCATTGTAATGGTGTTGACGTACTCGAGCGCCACCGGCCGGCGCTGGCGCTCGTAGCGGTCGAGCTCGTCTTCGCCGGCGCGTCCTGCGATCACCGCCGCGAGCTTCTCCGCGAGATTGAAGGCGTCGTGGATGCCGCCGTTCATGCCCATGCCACCGAGCGGATTGTTGAGGTGCGCGGCGTCGCCGGCGAGGAAGCAGCGCCCCTTGCGGTAGCCCAGCGCCACGCGCTGGTGCACCGCGTAGAGCGTGCGATGGCGGATTTCGTATGCAGAAGACCGCGCGTGAACGCGGCGAAGGCGACGCTGGATCGAGGCGTCGGAAACGGCCTGCTCGTCCTGTTCCTCCTCCCGCACGGGGAACATCGCGCGCCACACGCCCGGCACGCGCAGGAGAAAAAACCATTCCTCGGGGTCGGCGAAGTAGGCGACGTCGCACAACCCGGGCAGGGCGGCGGCGAAGTCGAACGGCGTGCTCGCGACGAGGAAGCGCTCCGGCCAGGTGAAGCCTTCGAGCCGGATGCCGAGCGCTTCGCGCACGCGGCTGCGGCCGCCGTCGGCGCCGATCAGCCATTGGGCCTTGATCTCCTTTGTGCGGTTGACCGACACGGTGACCGAAGCTGCGTCCTGGCGCACGTCGGTGACCTCGCAGCCGAATTCGATGCGCGCCTTTGGCGCGAGACGCTCGGCGAGCACCTGGTTCAGCCTGTACTGCTCGCACTGCACCCGGTAGGGATGAGCGGTCTCGTCGGCGATCACGCCGAAATCGAGCTCGGCGACCCAGCCGGCGCGGTCGCGGTACTGCAGCCTCGGCGCGACCCGGCCCAGCTCGATCAGGCGCTGCGCTGCGCCCAGCCGCCCGAGCATGTCCAGCGTGGGCGGCTGGAAAGTGGACGCGCGCAGGTTCTCCGGCAGGCGCGGCTCGGCTTCGAGCACCGTCACTGCGACGCCCGCGTCGGCGAGCACGTTCGCCGCGCAAAGGCCGACCGGCCCGGCGCCGGCGACGAGGACCGCAGCTTGCATTGGCACGCTCATTGACAAAGCCGATTCTGACAGGATCAACTACATGGCACGGAGGAGACCATGAAGCCCAAGCAACACCTGGAGTTCGTGAAGGTCGACCTGAACGCCGGCTGGGAGCGCCCGCCGGGCTATCCGCCGGGGTTCTGGCAGAAGGTCCTCGCCTCCGACCTCGACGAGGTGGGGAAGCGCGGCAGCCGCACGCGCCTCCTCAAGATCGAGGCCGGCGCCTTCTCCACCGAGCCCTTCGTACACGACCACTGGGAGGAGGTCTACGTGGTGCAGGGCGACCTCGTGGTGGGGAACGACAAGCAGGGCAAAGGCGGCGAGCAGTCCTTCGCCCCGACCTACGCGTGCCGCCCGCCCGGCGTGCACCACGGTCCGTTCACTTCTCGCGGCGGGTGCATCCTGCACGAGATTCACTACTATGCTTAAAGCCGGTTCCGACCACCTGGAATCCCTGCGGGATGGCCGCGTGGTCTATATCGGTTCGGAGAAGGTCGACGACGTCACCACGCATCCGGCGTTCCGCAACGCGGCGCGCACGGTTGCCAGCATCTACGACATGAAGCTCGCGAACCAGGAGGCGATGAGCTTCGAGGAGGGCGGCGAGCGCTACTCGATCTACTTCCTGAAGCCGAAGACGCGCGAGGACCTCGCGCGCCGCAGCCGCGGCCACCGCATGATCGCCGAGCTCACCTATGGCATGTTCGGGCGCTCGCCCGACCACGTCGCGAGCTTCGTCACCGGCATGGCGATGAAGCCCGATGAATTAAAGCCGCCGCACGGAAATGCGGACCGCCTTCTCGGTTTTTACGACTTCATTCGGAAAGCAGATTCATACGTCGTCTACGCCGTCGTCCCGCCGCAGGCGGCGCGCAATCCGGAGTTCTACAGCCGCCAGAATATTCCGGTCCCGGCGCTCCAGGTGGTGCGCGAGGAGGACGACGGCCTCGTGATCTCCGGCATGAAGATGCTCGCCACCGGCGCGGTGCTCGCGAACGAGGTCTGGCTCGGCAATGTCATCCCGCTCGCCCCCGACCAGAAGAAGCAGGCCATCACCTGCTCGCTGCCGATGAACGCGAAGGGTTTGTCGCTCTGGTCGCGCAAGCCCTTCGAGCGCGAGGCGAAGAGCGAGTTCGACGCGCCGCTCGCCTGGCGCTACGACGAGACCGACAGCATGGTGATGTGCGAGGAAGTCAAGGTGCCCTGGGAGCGCGTGTTCGTGCACGACGACGCGCTTCTCTCGCGCGACATCTACGTCAAGACGCCGAGCCATTGCTTCGGCAACCACCAGTCGAACGTGCGCTTCTGGGCGAAGATGCGACTGGTGCTCGGGCTGTGCAGCAAGATCGCGCACTCGAGCGGCGCGATCGAGGTCCCGGCGGTGAAGGAGATGCTCGGCCACATGTCCGCGGTGGAAGGCTGCATCGCGGGCATGGTCCACGGCCAGATCGAGGCCTTCGAGCGCTGGCCGGAAGGCTACGTCTGCTTCAACCGCCGCATGATGTACGCAGCGCTCGAGTGGTGCACGCAGCACTACTCCACCTTCATCGACAAGCTGCGCGAGCTGTGCGGCGGGGGTGTGTTCCAGATGCCCGCGGACATCTCCGTCACCGAGGACAAGGACCTCGCGCGGCAGTTCGACGCCTACTTCCAGACCCCCCAGGGCGGGGCGGTCGAGCGGATGAAGCTCTTCAAGCTCGCCTGGGACCTCGTCGGCTCCGAGTTTGCCGGCCGCCACCTCCAGTACGAGAAGTTCTACGCCGGCGCCTCCTTCATCGTGCGTAACCACGCCTATCGCGAGACGCCGTGGAACGAATTTCATGGTCTCGTCGACGGCCTGATGGCGAGCTACGACGTCCCGCCGCGCGCGCCATGACGGGTCGATGCAGTACGACATCCTGATCCGCGGCGGATCGGTCTTCGACGGCAGTGGCGGCGCCGGCAGGCGGGCGGATATCGCCCTCCGGAGCGGGCAAATCGCGGCGCTCGGCGATCTCGCCGGCGCCAGCGCGGCCAACTCGATCGAAGCGGTCGGGCTGGCGATCGCACCCGGCTTCGTCGACATCAAGACGCACTCGGACTTCACCCTCCCGATCAACCCGAAGGCCGAAAGCAAGGTGCGGCAGGGCGTGACGACCGAGATCGTCGGCCACTGCGGTTTTTCGGTCGCGCCGTGCCTGCCGGGGAAAGCGGAGCTGCTGCGCGACTACCTGAGCCCGAGCGCGCCCTGGCTGCCGTTCCGGCAAATGCGCTTCGCCGAGTACCTCGATACTTTTCCGGCCACGTCCGTCAACGCCGGCATGCTGGTGGGGCACAACACGCTGCGCCTCATGGTCATGGGCATGGAGCGGCGGGCGCCGAGCGCCCCGGAGCTCGGGCGAATGATGGAGCTGCTCGAAGAGGGCCTCGATGCGGGCGCGCTGGGCATGTCCTCTGGACTCTTCACTTCGCCGGGGTCTTACGCGGATCGGATTGAGATGCTCGCGCTCGGCGCGGTGTTGAAGCGCTACAACGCCGGCTATTTCACGCACTTGCGCGACGAGTCGAGCGGGTTGGTTGAGGCAGTCGAGGAAGCGATCGAGGTGGGCGAGCGCTGCGGCGTTCACGTCGAGATCGTGCATTTCAAGTGCTCGGGCATGGACAACTGGGGCAAGGTCGGGCAGGTACTCGCCATGGTCGAAGCCGCGCGCGGGCGCGGCGTGGATATCGACCTCGATTCGTACCCGTACACGGCGGGAAGCAATCCGCTCAAAAACATTCTGCCTCAGTGGGTTCAGACGGGAGGCGTCGAAGCGATGCTCGAGCGCCTGCGCACTGCCGAAGTGCGCGAGCGTGTCCGCTGGGAAATCGCAGCCAACGGCTTGAACAACTGGGGCCGCATTCCTGACTGGGACTGCATCCGGATTTCCATTTCTCCGCACCACGCTGGCGATTGCGGCCGCACGATCGGCGACATCGCCACCGAACGCGGCAGCGACCCGATCGATGTCATGTGTGACTTTCTCGTCGTGGATCGCGGCGCGACCCGTGTGCTCGTCACGTCGATATCCGAGGACGACGTCCGCGCGCTCGTGGCGGCGTCCCGGGTGCTCGTGGGTTCCGACGGCAACTGCGTGGCGACCTATGGGGTCGTAAGCCAGGGGATGCCTCACCCCCGCTTCTACGGCACCTTTCCCCGCGTCATCGGGCGCTATGTGGGGGAACAGAAGGTGCTTCCCCTTGAGACGGCCATTCACAAGATGACGGCCGGGCCGGCAAAGGCGCTCAAGCTTCGCGACCGGGGACTTCTCCGCGAAGGCTTCAGGGCGGATGTGGTGCTTTTCGATCCCGCGGACTTCACCGACCGTGCGACCTACGAGCATCCACATCAATACCCCAGCGGCGGCCGCACGACCGTCATCGTCAACGGTACCATCGTAGTCGAGGACGCAAAGCATACCGGGGCCACGCCCGGCGTGGTGCTGCGCAGACGGTTGGATGGAACGGTGTGCTAAACAAGCCCGCCTGGCGATCGATAGCGTACGATTCGACCAAACGACAATGAAATTGCGCGATCTTTCGCTCGTTACGGCCGCTTCGCTTCGGGGTCGTCGCTGGCCCCGAGCGCACTGAGTTCTTCGTCGTCACG
The DNA here is from genome assembly GCA_036006885.1 of Burkholderiales bacterium. Lineage (GTDB taxonomy): Bacteria > Pseudomonadota > Gammaproteobacteria > Burkholderiales > SG8-39 > SCGC-AG-212-J23. The sequence continues at coordinate 5,342 of DASYPG010000474.1, forward strand.
AAGGCCGATGGGCAGCCCGAGGGCGCGACCGTGGATCTCGCGCGCCGCCTCGGCGCGCCGGTCGGCAGAGGGTCGACTTCGGGACGTTCTATTTCGTCGACCGGAGCACCTACATGGTGCCTGGCGGCTCCAGGATCAAGACGATCGACGAGGTGGACTACCGCCGTGTGCGGGTCGGCGTTCGCGGTCCCGAAGAACCGGCTCTATGCCCTCGACTACGTGACGATCTTCACCGAGCACGCCAAGGCGTCGGGTCTCGTGCAGCGCGCGTTCGACAATGCCGGGCTCAAGGACAGCCAGCCCGCAAAACCCGACTCAACGGCGCCTGTGTTCTGGTCCCTCGCGCCTGGGCAGGACCGCGCCCTCCGTCATCTTAGCGGCTCGTGCTCGCAAAGGTATACGGCCCGGAATTTCTCGGTGCA
>DASYPG010000475.1:0-1613 GCA_036006885.1 Burkholderiales bacterium
TAGTCGATCAGGCTGCGCGCCACCATGGCATGGATGCCCTTGTTGCCGTCGACGAGCTGCGTGACGTGCAGGTCGCAGGCGAGGCTGCAGAAGACGTAGGCCTCGGCCGGCTTCCAGCCTTTCATCTGCACCAGCCAGGCGATCATGTCGCGCAGCGCCTGCTTCGCCGCGTCGTCGAGGTCGGTGTCGATGCCGAGGGTGATGTAGTGCGTTGGCGTCAGCGCTCGCGGCATCGCAAGCTTCATGCCCTTGTGCAGCACGAGCTCGAAGCTGCCTTCGAGGCAGGTCTCGAGCGCGGTGAGGCAGACCTCGCCGTCGCCCTGCACGGCGTGGCCGTCGCCGGCGGAGAAATTGGCGCCGGGCACGAACACCGGCAGGAACACCGAGGTGCCGGGCACGTACTCCTTGCAGTCGACGTTGCCGCCGAACTCGCGCGGCTCGATGCTCGAGATGCGGCCGTACTCCGGTCGCGGCGCGGTAGCGAGGATGCCGAAGAAGGGCCGCAGGGGGATGGTCGGTCCCCAGGCGAGCTTCGCCGTCAGGCTTTTGCGGTCGATAGGCGTCACCCACCTCTGGAACTCGGGAAAGTCCTCGGGCAGCGTGCCGCGCAGCGGCCGGATCACGCTCCAGCCCCAGTCGGCCGTGAGCTTGATCTCCTTGATGCGCACTTCCAGCGTATCGCCCGGCTCCGCCCCGCGCACCGCGATCGGCCCGGTCAGGATGTGCGCGCCCAGGACCGGCTTCAGCTTAGTGGCGATCTCGTAATGGTCCGGGCGGTAGAGCGCGGGGTCGGGCGCCACCTCCGGCCAGCCGGACACCGTGTCGACGACCACCGTGTCGCCCGAATCCACCGTGAGGCGCGGCGGGAGCTTGGCGTCGAAAAAGCCCCAGTGGACGTTCTCGAGCGAGGGGGCGAGGCGGTGGTCGCGGGCCATGACGACCGTCATTATGGAACGACCAAGGCCCCTCGCTTGCAGGCCCTAGCCCACCTGCCGCGAAGCGCGGTCCCTACTTACGGAGTCCTGCAATGACCTTCATCCTTTGGCTCATCATCGGCGGCATCCTGGGCTGGCTCGCGAGCATCGTCATGGGGCGCAACGACCAGATGGGCATCATTCTCAACATCGTAGTCGGCATCGTCGGCGCTTTCCTGGGCGGGCTGCTCCTCGCGCCGCTTTTCGGCACCGGGACCATCAACCAGAGCGACTTCAGCATGGGCTCGCTCCTGGTGTCGTTCCTGGGCGCAGTGATCCTCCTCGCCATCGTCAACTTCTTCCGCCGCCGCCGCGCCGCCTGAGCGTCCTAGGCGTAGCCGTCCCGGGGTCTTAGGGCTCTGAACCCGATTTCCTGGCGTCCGACCCCGATTTTCTTTTCTTTCTTCGACATCTCCTCGGTCCCGAGCGCGCGGTTGCGCATGCCGAGGCCGAGCAGGCCGAAGGCGAGCACCGCGAGCGGCTGGTGCAGTTGCGCGCCGAATTCGTGCAGCGGAAGCCTGAAGCCCGACAGCGCCAAAGCGTCGAGCGTCCAGAAGACCGGGACCGCGAGCACCGCCAGGACGATCCCCCGCCTGCCGGCGAGCAGCCCGCCCAGGAGCCCCGTGAGCGGCAATCCGA
>DASYPG010000476.1:0-10145 GCA_036006885.1 Burkholderiales bacterium
CGCCGGAAAGGAAAAAGGCACCGACGAGGAAGATCGCGAGCGCCTGGAAAAGGGCGAGGAAGGGATTGCGAGAGCTCATTGCTTCACCGTCTTCGTTTTCTGGAATTCGGGCAGTTCCTGGGGTCCCGGGCCGTCGGGCTCGTGGTGCGCGATGCCGAAATGGCAGTCGATGCAGGTGAACCCTTCGGTCTTCATGCGCGCGTGCCGCACCTTCACCTTCTCCGACTGCTTGTCGGGATCCATGGCGTCGTCGTGGTGGCAGTTGCGGCACTCGAGCGAGTCGGTCTCCTTCATGCGCGTCCAGACGCGCTTGGCGAGCACGTAGCGGTGCGACTCGAACTTCTCCTTGGTGTCGATGACGCCGCGGAAGTGGCCGATCAACTCGAAGCTCGCGCGCATCTTGCGCTTGATGAGCGGCCAGGGCTCGTGCGGCACGTGGCAGTTCGAGCAGATGGCGCGCACGCCCGAGCGGTTCACGTCGTGGATGGTTCCCTTGAACTCGGCGTAGACGTTTTCCCGCATCTCGTGGCAGCTGATGCAGAACTTCTCGGTGTTGGTCCAGGCGAGGCCGGCGGCACCCGCTGTCAGGAGCAGGCCGGCGACAACGAGCGCGAGCACGAAAACGCCCGCTCCGAGGGTCACGCGCGAGCAGGTCTGGCAGCGCTGCCGAAGATTGGTCCACCACTTCCGGATCACGGCCGCCTCAGCGCGACAGGATGTACTGGATGAGGTTCCGGATCTCGGCTTCGTTCTTGGTCTTCGGCGAATCGTGCAGTTCCTCCTTGCCGTCGACCTTGATCTTCGGATTCGTGGTGAGGTGCGTGTAGAGCGCCTTCTCCGCGTCGGGCTTGCCCTTGTACTTCTCCGCGGTCTGCTTGAAGGAAGGCCCTTCCTTCTTGGCCGAGACCGAATGGCACTTGGTGCAGCCGCTCTTCTTCGCCAGCGCCTCGGCCGCGGATACGTCGACCGATTGCGCGGAAGCGAGAGACCATGCGAGCGCGCCGCAAACTCCGAGCATCAGGCTGCTGACTTTCACGGATCCTCCCTTGTTCGTTTTGTCCATGATGCGACCGTGGTTGTCATTGGGCCCCGAAAAAACCGCCGCGAGTTGATGCAGGTCAAACTTGCACCGTGGCGGCGGCGCGTTTGTTGACGGCGGTCAACAAACGCGGATGCTGCGGTGCAATGCTCGGAGCCATGAAGGCTTCGATGCATCTCGTCAAGGGCGTACTGGACAAGCTTCCGCTCCTCCAGGGCGTGAGCCCGGACGCGGTGCGCGAGCTGGCCACGCAATCGACGGTGCTGCGCACCGCGCGCGGCGAATTTATCGTGCGCCGCGGCGAGCGCGTGCCGAGCCTCTATGCGGTCGCCTTCGGTACGGTGAAGTCCCGATTGCCGCGCCCGCCGGCCAGCGAGGTGGTCCTCCGTCTCCTCGGCGCCGGCACGACCTTCGGCACGACCGCGGTGGTGCTCGGCGCGCCTTCGCAGGTCGACGTCGTGGCGCTCGACGACACGATGCTGGTCGCGATCCGGGCCGGGTGCGTGCTGGCGATGGCCGAGCGCAACCTGCGCTTCTCGCGCAACCTGGCGCGCGCGCTCGCGGAGCGCAACCGGGCGCTGGTGACGGAACTCGAGAGCGGCAAGCTGCGCAGCGCGCAGCGGCTCGCCGCCTACCTGGATTCCATCGCCGAGCCGGCCGCCGAGCCGGGCCTGCTCGCGGTGCGCCTCGGGGTGAGCAAGACCCTGCTCGCCGCGCGGCTCGGGATCAAGAAGGAAACGCTGTCGCGGCTCCTGCGAGAGTTCGCGAGCGACGGCCTGATCGAGGTTTCCGGGCGCACCATCGCCATCCGCGACGTCGCCGCCTTGAGGCAGATCGCGGCCTGCGCCCCGGGCGCCAGCGCGCGCTCTTGATTTGGATCAACGGGTACGTTGCGGCTGCTGCGACACTCCGCCAGTGAGCCAGAATCCCTGCGCCCGGATCGCCTGCGGGCTCGCGCTCTTTTGCGGCGTAAGCGAGCGGCGCATCGGCATGGCGACGCGCGGCGCGCGACTGGTGTCGCTCTCCAGCGGCGACGCGCTGGTCCGCCGCGGAGAACCGCTGCCGGGCCTGTGCGTGCTCACGGCCGGCTCGCTCAAGCTCTCGGTCTCGGCCCGGCCGCGCGACGAGCGCGTGCTCGGCCTGGTCGCCGCTGGCGAGTCCTTCGGCGAGGCGGCGGCGCTGCGCGCCGCGCCGGCGCCGTTCGACGCCGTCGCCGTGACCGATGCCCAGGTGCTCGCGATTCCGGTCGAGGCGATCCAGATCCTCGCGCGCCACGACGCGGCGTTCGCGCGCAACCTGCTCGAGCGCCTCGCGGACGAAATCCTGCGGCTGCTCGCCGGCATCGAAGCCGGGATGCTGCAGCGCGCGCCGCAGCGCCTCGCCTCTTACCTCTGCACGCTCGCCGGCGCCGACGGCGCGGCCGCGCGGCGGGTGAGCCTGCCGGTAAGCAAGACGGTGGTGGCCGCGATCCTCGGCGTGAAGAAGGAAACCCTGTCGCGCCTGCTGCGCGACCTCTCCGAGCGGCGCGTGATCGCCGTGTCGCGGCGCGAGATCACGATCCTCGACCGCGCGCGGCTCGAAGGGGTGCGCTGATCAGTTGAGGTCGAGTGAGTGGCGCTTGAGGGCCGAGAGCGGCACGTACTTGAGCACGTTCTCGTGAGTGCCCTCGAGCACCACGCGCGGCGCGCGGCCGGCCTCCCAGGCCTCGACCCAGCGCAGCACGTGCAGGCACCAGCGGTCGCCGTGCTTGAGCCCGCGGAAGCGCAGGTCGGGACGCGGCGTGACCAGATCGTTGCCCTTTGCCACGCTGAACTCCAGGAACGCGTCGGTGACCTGCACGCACACGAGGTGCGCAACGCCATCCTGGTCGTGCGTGGCGCAGCAGCCGTCGCGGAAGTAGCCGGTGAGCGGCGCGTAGCTGCACGCGCGCAGCTCGCCGCCGAGCACGTTCTTTTCCGCCTTCAATTGATCCTCACAGGACCCTCACAGCGCGGCTCCGATGCGGCGCTTGAGCGCCTCGGGGTCGTTCGCCACGACCTGGAAGCGTTGCGGCCGCTTCTCGAGGTCGGCAAGCTCGGCGGGGCGCTGCGGGTCGCGCCCGAGGGCGGTGCGGATGGTGGCGGCGAACTTCGCCGGCAGCGCGGTCTCGAGGCAGATGAGCGGCACCAGCGGCTCGCGGTGCTCGAGCCCGACCTTCACCCCGTCGGCGGTATGCGGGTCGATCACTACGCCGAAGCGCTCGTGGACCAGCCTGATGGTGCGGAGGCGGTCCTCGTGCGTGCTCGCCCCCGAGACGAACCCGCTCGCGCGCACCGCCGCGTAGTAGGGCGAGCGCGAGAGGTCGAACTCGCCGTCCTGGTCCAGGCGCCGCCAGAGCTCCTTCACCCGCGCGCCGTCCTGGCCGACGAGGTCGAACGCGTAGCGCTCGAAGTTCGATGCCTTGGAGATGTCCATCGAGGGGCTCGAGGTCTCGTGCACCTTGCGCCGCACGCGGTAGCGGCCGGTGCGGAAGAACTCGTCCAGCACCGAGTTCTCGTTCGTGGCGAGGATCAGGCGCCGGATCGGCAGCCCCATGCGCCGCGCGACGTAGCCAGCGTAGATATTGCCGAAGTTGCCCGACGGTACCGCGAAATCCACCTGCTCGGAGTCGGCCTGCGTGGCGGCGAAGTAGGCCTTGAAGTAGTACACGATCTGCGCCGCGACGCGCGCCCAGTTGATCGAGTTCACCGCGCCGATATGATTGCGCGCTTTGAAGCCGGCGTCGGCGTTGACCGCCTTGACGAGATCCTGGCAGTCGTCGAACACGCCCTTCACCGCGAGGTTGTGGATATTCGCGTCCTGCAGCGAGAACATCTGCGCCCGCTGGAAGCTCGACATGCGCCCGTTCGGCGACAGCATGAACACCCGGATGCCCTTCTTGCCGCGCATCGCGTGCTCGGCCGCCGAGCCGGTGTCGCCGGAGGTCGCGCCGAGAATATTCAGCGTTTCATGCCTTTCCTCCAGGACCCACTCGAAGAGATTGCCCAGCAGCTGCAGCGCGATGTCCTTGAATGCGAGCGTGGGACCGTTGGACAGGCACAGCAGATAGAGGCCCCGCTCGAGCTTTCTCACCGGCGTGATGTCGTCACTGCCGAACACGCGCGCGGTGTAGGTCGCGCGCACGATGCGTCCGAGCTCGGGCACGTCGTCCATGTAGCGCGAAAGGATCCCGGCGGCGACATCGACGTACGGCCTGCCGCGCAGCGCCTTGAGGTCGATGCGCGGGTAGGTCTCCGGGAGGTAGAGGCCGCCGTCGGGCGCGAGGCCCTCGAGCAGGATATCGCTGAAGCCGCGCGCCGGCGCCTCGCCGCGGGTCGAGACGTAGCGCACTACAACAGCGACTCCAGCCGGATGCGCGTGACTCTGCCCTCGACGCTCGAGAGGCGCTCGATCCTGGCCATCGCCTGCTCGACGTTCTTCTCCAGCGCGAGGTGGGTCAGCATGACGATGTCGACGCGGCTCTCGCCCTCGCTGGGTTCCTTCTGCACCATCGCCTCGATCGAGATGGCCGAGTCGGCGAGGGCGCGGGTGATGTCGGCGAGCACCCCGGGCCGGTCGAGCACGCGCATGCGCAGGTAGTACGAGGTCTCCACCTCGCCGATCGGCAGCACCGGATCGGCCGAGAGCTGGTCGGGCTGGAACGCAAGGTGCGGAACGCGGTGCTCGGGATCGGCGGTGATGAGGCGCGTCACGTCGACCAGGTCGGCCACCACCGCGCTCGCGGTGGGCTGGGCGCCCGCACCGGCGCCGTAGTAGAGCGTCGCGCCGACGGCGTCGCCTTTCACCAGGATGGCGTTCATCACGCCCTCGACGTTGGCGATGAGGCGCCGCGCCGGAACCAGCGTCGGGTGCACGCGCAGCTCGATCCCGCTCTTCGCCCGGCGCGTGATGCCGAGGAGCTTGATGCGGTAGCCGAGCTCCTCCGCGTAGCCGATGTCGGCCTTGGTGAGCTTCGAGATCCCTTCGGTGTAGACGCTTTTGAACTGCATCGGAATCCCGAACGCCAGCGCCGACAGGATGGTGAGCTTGTGCGCGGCGTCGACGCCCTCAATGTCGAAGGTCGGGTCAGCCTCGGCGTAGCCGCGCGCCTGGGCGTCCTTCAGCGCCGCCTCGAACGGCAGGCCCTTGTCGCGCATCTCCGAGAGGATGAAGTTGGAAGTGCCGTTGATGATGCCGGCGATCCATTCGATGCGGTTCGCCGCGAGGCCTTCGCGCAACGCCTTGATGATGGGGATGCCGCCGCCGACCGAGGCCTCGAAGGCGACCATCACGCCCTTCTTCTGCGCGGCGGCGAAGATCTCGTTGCCGTGGGTGGCGAGCAGCGCCTTGTTGGCGGTGACGACGTGCTTGCCGTGGGCGATCGCCTCCAGCACCAGCTCCTTCGCCACGGTGTAGCCGCCGATCAACTCGATGACGATCTCGACGTCTTTTCCGCGCACCACGCTGAAAGCGTCGTCCGTAACGATCGCCTTTCCACCGGTAATGTCCTTGGCGCGTTGCAGCGCTTTGTCCGCCACGACCGCGATGCGGATGGCGCGGCCGGCGCGGCGCTGGATCTCGTCGGCGTTGCGGTTGAGCACGTCCCACGTGCCGCCGCCGACCGTGCCGATGCCGAGCAACCCTACGTTAATCGGTTTCATGTTTCCTGAGACGCCGCTCCAGGTGTCGCTTCACGTCGGGCCATTCGCCCGCGAGCACGCTGTACATGACGGTGTCGCGCACGCTGCCGTCGCGCCGCGGCCAGTGGTGGCGGATCACGCCGTCCTTTTTCGCCCCGAGCGCCTCGATCGCGCGCTGCGAGGTGAAGTTGAAATTGTCGGTGCGTAGACCCATGACCCCGCATTTCAGCGCTTCAAAGCCATGCGTGAACAGCAGGAGTTTGCACGCGGTGTTCACGTGGCTGCGCTGACAGCGCTTCGCGTACCAGGTGTAGCCGATCTCGACGCGGTCGGCGGCAGCGACGATATCGTGGTAGCGCGTGCTCCCCACGATCTCGCCGGAGGAGGCTTCGCGGACGGCCCAGGGAAGCATGTGCCCGTCTTTCAGACCCTGGAGCGCGGTCTCGACGTAGGCCAGGGTCTCGCCGGGCGCGGGCACCGAGGTGTACCAGAGCTCCCACAGCTTGCCGTCGCGCGCAGCGGCCTCGAGGCCTTCCTGATGTTTCCTTTCCAAGGGTTCAAGTCGAATCCCATGGCCCTCCAAGGCAACGGGCTGCGGCTTGATCACGCAGCGCCTCTGAGGAGTCCATCCTTTCTGAACATGTCCCGGATGCCGCGCACCGCCTGGCGCAGGCGGTGCTCGTTCTCGATGAGCGCGATGCGCACGTGGTCGTCGCCGTAGTCGCCGAAGCCGATGCCCGGCGCCACCGCGATTTTCGCGCCCTCGAGCAGCCGGCGGGTGAACTCGATCGAGCCCAGGCCGGCATAGGCATCGGGGATCTTCGCCCAGATGTACATCGAGGCCCTTGGCACCTCGACCATCCAGCCGATGTCGTGCAGCCCCTTCACCATTACGTCTCTTCGCTTTTGATAAGTAACTCTTATCTGGGAAACGCAATCTTGTGGCCCCTCGAGCGCCACGATCGAGGCGACCTGGATCGGAGTGAAGCTGCCGTAGTCGTGGTAGCTCTTGATGCGCGCGAGCGCGTGGACCAGCTCCCGGTTGCCGACCATGAAGCCGATGCGCCACCCCGCCATGTTGTAGCTCTTCGACATGGTGAAGAACTCGACCGCGACGTCGCGCGCGCCCGGCACCTGCATGATGGAGGGCGCGCAATTGTTTACCCATCCGTCGTCGAAGACGATGTCGGCGTAGGCGAGGTCGTGCACCACGAGGATGTTGTGCTGCCGCGCGAGCGCCACGATCCTCTCGAAGAACTCGAGCTCCACGCACTGCGCGGTGGGATTCGACGGAAAGCCGATCACCAGCATCTTCGGCTTGGGCGTAAGCTCGCGGATGGCGCGCTCCAGCTCGGCGAAGAAGTCCACGCCCGGGGTCATGCGCACGGAGCGGATGTCGGCGCCGGCGATGATGGCGCCGTAGATGTGGATCGGGTAGGACGGGTTGGGCACCAGCACCGTGTCGCCGCGCTCGAGGCAGGCGAGCATCAGGTGCGCGAGGCCCTCCTTCGAGCCGATGGTGACGATGGTCTCGGCATCGGGGTCGAGCTCCACGCCGTAGCGGCGCTGGTACCAGGTGCCGATCGCGCGCCGCAGGCGCGGGATGCCCTTGGACACCGAGTAGCCATGCGTGTCCTGGCGCCGGGCCGCCTCGACCAGCTTGTCGACGATGTGCTGCGGCGTCGGCCCGTCTGGATTGCCCATCGACAGGTCGATCACGTCCTCGCCGCGCCGGCGCGCGTTCATCTTCAACTCGTTGGTGATGTTGAAGACGTACGGCGGCAGCCGCTTTATTCTTGAAAACTCGTGCATTGCTTAGAATTCTAGCGCATGAAGCTTCACGCCTCGGCGCCGAGCGGCGCGCAAATGGTCACCGCCTACGGCGAGGACTACGTTACGGTGAACGGTGTGCGCTACGAGGAGAGCATCGTGGTGCTGCCCGAGCGAGTTCAGCGCTGGGACGCACCCGGCTTCGAATCCCTCAGCGAGGCGAATTTCTCCGCCTTGCTGCAGACCGGCGCCGAGATCCTGATCCTCGGCACCGGCGCGAAGCAGCGCTTTCCGCATCCGCGCCTCACCGCGCCGCTTACGCGCGCGGGCATCGGCCTGGAGGTGATGACTTTGCAGGCCGCCTGCCGCACCTACAATATTCTGGTCGCCGAGGAGCGCAAGGTCGCCGCGGCGCTGCTCTTCCGATGAATCTTTTCCCTGGCTTCAAGCATCGGCGCATCCGCACATCGGCCGCGGCGATCAACCTGGTGTACGGGGGAAAAGGCGACCCCGTCCTCCTTCTTCACGGCTATCCGGAAACGCACGCCATGTGGCACAAGGTGGCGCCCGTGCTGGCGCGCGACTACGCCGTGGTGTGCCCGGACCTGCGCGGCTACGGCGACTCGTCCAAGCCGAAGGGGCTGCCCGATCACTCGAACTACTCCAAGCGCGCCATGGCGAAAGACATGGTCGAGGTGATGCGCGCGCTCGGACACGAGCGCTTCCACGTCGTCGGCCACGATCGCGGCGGCCGCGTCGCGCACCGCATGGCGCGCGACCACGCCAGCCGCGTCCGCACGCTCACGGTGCTCGACATCTCGCCGACGCTCAAGATGTACCGCAACACCACGATGCAGTTCGCGAAGGCCTACTACCACTGGTTCTTCCTGATCCAGCCGACGCCGCTTCCCGAGCGCATGCTCGAAGGCCAGGTGCCCTACTACGTCTTCAAGCGGCTGGGCAGAGGCAAGAGCGGCCTGAAATATTTCTCGAAGGAGGCGCTGGCCGAGTACGTGCGCGCGTTCAAGGATCCGCGCACCATCCACGCCACCTGCGAGGACTACCGCGCCGCGGCCACCATCGATCTGATCCACGACCAGCAAGACCGCGGAAGGAAACTGCGCATGCCGGTGCTCGCTCTGTGGGGAAAGCAGGGCGTGATCGAGGCGCTGTTCGACTGCCTCGCCGACTGGCGCGAGGTCGCGACCGACGTGCGCGGCCGCGCCCTCGCCTGCGGCCACTTCATTCCGGAAGAGAAACCTCGGGAACTACTCACCGAGCTGCGGCGCTTTTTTCAGGATTAGGCGATTCGGCTGAACCAAGCATATGCCGGAAAAACTCTTGGTCGACGTCAGAGCGCCCCTCCTTCCTAACAGCACGGTGAGGTGAAAAATCGAAGCGTTGAAGCAGAAATTCAGGGAGGGCCACCACGCCGCCGCCATCGCGGAATGCGAAGCCCGATGTCGACAGGAGCCGGCCAACCACGAGATCAAGAGATTATGCGCGACGATGCATGCTGCCGTGCAAAACTACGGCCGAGCAGTTGAGCTCCTAAAACAAATCCGCAACCCCGACTCAGAGAATGCCGAGGTTCTGTTCAATATCGGAGTGTGTGAAAGAGAGTTGCAACACCTGGAAAACGCCGCGCAGTACTTCAAGATCTACACTGAAAAGTTCCCGGGCGATTCGGCTGGCTGGGCAACGTTGGCCGAATGCAGGTTTCAGCTAAGAGAGTTCGATGAAGCCCTGAGGCTGACGGACAGAGCAATCAAGCTCGCTTCTTCCTCTCTTCCCGCCTGGGCAGTCCGCGCGAATTGCCAAAAGGCGATGGGTCGATTTGAAGATGCTCTCGCAAGCTACAAGAGAGCCAATCAAATACAGCCGACCGTTGAATCCTGGCTCAATGAGGGCCTGACATTTCTCGAAATCAACAAGCCTACGGAAGCAATAGACTGCTTCACGCAGGCAATCAAGTTTGCCCCGGATTTCGCCGCATTGAGAATTTCCCGAGGCGACGCCTTCCGTCGCCTCGGGAAAGTGCAACAGGCCGTTGCGGACTACAAGGCAGCGCTGACGCTGCGGCCCAACGACGATGAGACACTGAAGAAGGCGTCCCTGTGTCTGCTGGAATTGAACCAGGCCTCCCAGGCCATGGAGCTCTGCCGCGACATCCTGAGAATCCATCCGGACATGCTGACGGCCAAACTCGGCGCCGATTGGATATTGAGCAAGCTCGTTCCGACCTGGCATGCCCCGATGATGAACGAACAAGAGCGGAACAAGGCCTATTACGACGGACTCAAGTCGATCGTGACATCCGAGAAGGTCGTGTTTGAAATCGGGACTGGATCGGGTCTCTTGGCGATGATGGCTGCAAAGCTCGGCGCGAAGAAAGTATTCACGTGCGAGGCTGTCGGGCTAATCGCTGAAACGGCGGAAAAGATCATCGAACGCAACAACTACGAAGAAAAAATCACTGTCTTGGCAAAATCGTCTCATGCGGTTCAGCTCGAAAAGGACCTGCCCGCCAAAGCGGACATTCTGGTTCACGAGATCTTTTCCAGCGAATTGCTTGGTGAACAGGTCCTGCCAGCCATTGAGGATGCCATGCAGCGTCTTCTTAAACCGGGTGGGCATGTCTTGCCGTCTGCTGCGAGCATAATGATTGCGCTCGTCGG
>DASYPG010000477.1:0-2301 GCA_036006885.1 Burkholderiales bacterium
TATCTCGAGCATGGCGCGCCGCGCTTCAAGCCGTTCTGGGCCCACGACCGCACCGGCGAGAAGAAAGCATTCGAGCGGCTGATGGACTTCCTCGCCGCGCGCCTCGAGCGCTACCCGGGGATGCACATCTACCACTACGCCCACTACGAGCCCACGGCGCTGAAGCGCCTGATGTCGCTCCACGGCACGCGCGAGGCGCAGGTGGACGATCTCCTGCGCGCGGGCAAGCTGGTCGACCTCTACAAGGTCGCAAGAGAGGCGCTGCGCTCCTCCGAGGGCTACGGGCTCAAGGACCTCGAAGCGTTCTACATGGCCGCGCGCACGGGCGAAGTGCGCGACGCCGGCGCGAGCATCGTCCAGTACGAGCGCTGGCGCGAGACCGGCGACGCCGCGCTGCTCGAATCGATCGCCCGCTACAACGCCGACGATTGCCATTCCGCCGAGCTCCTGCGCGACTGGCTCTGGTCTTTCCGCCCGGTTCCCCCAGTGAAGGCGGGAAGCGACCCCCGATTGTTTCTGTCGGGGGGAGCGGGACCGGTCGGGCCGGACTTGCTCTCCTCCATCAAATCCGCCCGCACCGCGGGGATCGAAGCCGGCCTCGAGAACTATCGCTCGCGCCTCGCCGGCTCGCCCGCCCACGAGCTCCTCTTCCAGCTCCTCGACTTCCACCGCCGCGCGGCCAAGCCCGAATGGTGGGCGTACTACGAGCGCATGGACTACACCGACGACAACGCGCTCACCGACCTCGAATGCCTCGGCGGCCTGCGCCTCGACCACCGCTACCTGCCGGTGCCGATGAAGCAGTCGCTCGCTTTCAGCTTCAGCTTCCCGGAGCAGGAAACCAAGCTCCGCGTCGGCAAGGACTGCGTGCGCATCGACACCGGCGAGCGCCTGGGCACCATCGTGCTGCTCGAAGAAGCGCGCGCCCTCGTGCGCATCAAGACCACCAAGCTCCCGCCCGAGCGCCTCTCCATCGGCCCGACCGGCCCGATCGACACCGAGATCCTGCGCACCGCCCTCCTGCGCGTCGCCGACGCCGCCGCCTCAGGCTCCGGCCGCTTCGCCGCCGTCATGGCCCTGCTCGAGAAACGCCCGCCCCGCTTCACCGGTCGTCCCCGCGCAGGCGGGGACCCCATTTTGCCCGGTACGGAACCTCTCCTCGACGAAGCCCTCTCTGCCGTTCTCTCCCTCGATCGCAGCTCCCTCTTCATCCAGGGCCCCCCCGGCGCCGGCAAGACCTACACCGGCTCCCACCTAATCGTCTCCCTCCTGGAGAAGGGCAAGCGCGTCGGCGTCACGTCCACCAGCCACAAGGCGATCAACAACCTGCTGAAGGCGGTGGAGCAGGTCGCCGACGAGAAGGGCGTGCGCTTCTCGGGCGTCAAGAAGTCCTCGGCGACCGACGCGGAGAGCGCCTTCAACGGCCGCTTCATCGAGAGCATCGCCGACCGCGCGAAGGCGGTCGCCGCTCGATCTCAGCTCCTCGCCGGCACCGCCTGGCTGTTCGCCGATAAGGCGCTCGAGGATTCGCTCGACTACCTCTTCGTCGACGAGGCCGGGCAGGTCTCGCTCGCCAACCTCGTCGCCTCCGGCACCGCGGCGAAGAACCTCGTGCTCCTGGGCGACCAGATGCAGCTCGGCCAGCCCATCCAGGGCGTCCACCCCGGCCGCTCCGGCGAATCGGCCCTCGACTACCTCCTGGACGGCCTCGCCACCATCCCGCCCGACCGCGGCATCTTCCTCCCGACCACCTACCGCATGCACGCGGACGTGTGCCGCTTCATCTCCGACGCTGTCTACGACGGCCGCCTGAATCCTGAGCCCGCCAACCAGCAACAGGCGCTCCTCCTCGATTCGGGCGCCCACCCGGCTCTCCGCTCGACCGGTATCGCCTTCCTTCCCCTCGAGCACGACGGCAACAGCCAGCGCTCTCCCGAGGAGGCCGACGCGATCAAGGCGCTCTATGCCAGCCTGCTCGAGCAGCGGTTTCGGAACAAAGAGGGCGAGGAGCGCCGCATGGGCCCGGACAACATCCTCGTCGTCGCGCCCTACAACTCGCAGGTCAACCTGCTCCGCTCCACCCTTCCACCGGGCGCCCGCGTCGGCACCATCGACAAGTTTCAGGGGCAGGAGGCCGAGGCCGTGCTGATCTCGATGGCGACCTCGAGCGGCGACTACCTGCCGCGCAATATCGAGTTTCTATACGACAAGAATCGGCTCAACGTGGCGATCTCGCGGGCGAAGTGTCTGGCCGTGGTGGTGGCGAGTCCGGCGCTGCTGCATATCAAGTGCGGTACACCG
>DASYPG010000478.1:0-16034 GCA_036006885.1 Burkholderiales bacterium
CGCCACACCTCCCGGATGGTGCGATCGACGAGCGCGCAGTGACGGCGTAGTAGCAGCTGCGGCTCGGGCTGCTTGAAATACGCGACGCGCAGCGCCTGGCGCTCCGCCGCGAGGGTCTGGCGAAGGTCGGCCACTCCGCTAGCCGATGAGCGCGGGCTCGGCCATCGACCCCGCCGACTGCGTGAGCACCTCGTAGCCGCTCTCGGTCACCGCGACCGTGTGCTCCCACTGCGCCGACAGGCTGTGGTCCTTGGTGACGATGGTCCAGCCGTCGGCGAGCTCGCGGATGCCAGGCTTGCCGGCGTTGATCATCGGCTCGACCGTGAAGGTCATGCCGCGCTCGAGCACCAGGCCGGTTCCGGCGCGGCCGTAGTGCAGCACCTGCGGCTCTTCGTGGAACTTGCGCCCGATGCCGTGTCCGCAGAACTCGCGCACCACCGAGAAGCCGTGCTTTTCGGCGTGGGCCTGGATCGCCGAGCCGACGTCGCCCAGGCGCCCGCCGGGGCGCACCTGGCGGATGCCGAGCCACATGCATTCGTGCGTCACGTCGACCAGGCGGCGCGCCTGGATGCTCGGCTCGCCGACGTAGAACATCCGGCTGGAATCGCCGTGGAAGCCGTCCTTGATCACCGTGATGTCGACGTTCAGGATGTCGCCCGGCTTGAGCACCCGGTCGCCCGGGATGCCGTGGCACACTTGGTGGTTCACCGACGTGCAAATCGATTTCGGGAACGGCTTGTAGCCCGGCGGAGCGTAGTCGAGGGGCGCCGGAATGGTGTGCTGGATACGCACCATGTAGTCGTGGCAGAGGTCGTTCAGGTTGCCGGTCGTGACGCCCGGCTTCACATGAGGTGCGATGAAGTCCAGCACCTCGCCGGCGAGCCGCCCGGCTACGCGCATGCGCTCCAGCTCCTCCGGAGTCTTGAGTACAACGGTCATTGATGCCTGATTATGCTAGAATTTCGGACTTAAATTCGCCTGCTTGCGGCAAAAACAGGGTGCCTCGAACGCAACATCGAGGTGGTCGCCGCCAGCTAAAGGCCTCAACCCTAAAGGAGAGTGTTTAGTGTCGGTCACGATGCGCCAGATGCTGGAGGCCGGGGTCCATTTCGGCCACCAGACCCGCTACTGGAACCCGAAGATGGCGCCGTACATCTTCGGCCACCGCAATAAGATCCACATCATCAACCTGGAAAAAACCCTGGAGATGTACCAGGAGGCGCTCAAGTTCGCCCGCAAGCTGGCGGCGAACCGCGGCAACCTGCTCTTCGTCGGGACCAAGCGTCAGGCGCGCGACATCGTGCGCGAAGAGGCGCAGCGCTGCCAGATGCCCTACGTCGACTACCGCTGGCTCGGCGGCATGCTCACCAATTTCAAGACCGTCAAGCAGTCGATCAAGCGCCTGAGGGAGATGGAAACCATGGCGCAGGACGGTACGCTCGATCGCCTGGCGAAGAAAGAGGCCTTGGGCATCCAGCGCGAGATGGACAAGCTGAACCGCTCGCTCGGCGGCATCAAGGAGCTCGCGAGCCTTCCGGATGCCTTGTTCATCATCGACGTGGGCTACCAGAAGGGCGCCGTGGCCGAGGCGAACAAGCTCGGCGTGCCGGTGCTCGGCGTGGTCGACACCAACCACAATCCGGCCGGGATCGACTACGTGATTCCCGGCAACGACGACTCGAGCCGCGCGATCCGCCTCTACGCGCGCGGCATGGCCGACGCGGTCCTCGAGGGACGCACCCAGTCGCTCGAGGAAGTGGTCGCCGCCTCGCGCGACGAGTTCGTCGAGGTGGAAGAGGATGAGGCCGAGAAGTAGGGTGCGGCCAGCCGACCCGGATCTCGAAAAAGGGGCCTAGCGCCCCTTTTTTTCAATCGTAAGTAAGGAGTTTGCAAGGATGGCCGAAATCAGCGCAGGACTGGTGAAAGAGCTCCGCGAGCTCACCGGCCTGGGATTCATGGAGTGCAAGAAGGCCCTCACTGAAGCCGATGGGGACTTAAAGAAAGCCGAAGAGCTGCTGCGCATCAGGAGCGGCGCCAAGGCGAGCAAGGCCGCGACCCGCATCGCGGCGGAAGGGGTGATCGGAGCCTTTGTTTCGGCAGATTCGAAGATCGGTGCCTTGGTGGAGCTCAACTGCGAGACCGACTTCGTGGCCAAGAACGACGATTTCGTGGCCTTCGCCAAGTCGCTCGCGGAGATCGTGGCAGCACGCAATCCGAAGGACTCGGCGGAGCTCGCCTCCCTGGATCTCATGGGGAGCAAGGTCGAGGCACGGCGCCAGGCGCTGGTGCAGAAGATCGGCGAGAACATGACCATCCGCCGGTTCAAGCGGCTGCAGGCGAAGGGCAAGCTCGCCCTCTACCTGCACGGCGTCAAGATCGGAGTGCTGGTTGACTACGAGGGCCCGGAGGAGGTGGGCAAGGACCTGGCCATGCACATCTCGTTCGCCAAGCCCCAACACATGACGAAAGGCGAAGTTCCGGCCGATGTCGTCGCACGCGAGCGCGATATCCAGCTCGCCCGGGCGAAGGAATCGGGCAAGCCCGCCGAGATCGCGGCCAAGATGGTCGAGGGCTCGCTGAACAAGTTCCTGGGCGAAATTACCCTGATGGGGCAGCCGTTCGTGAAGGACGACAAGCAGACGGTGGAAAAAATGCTCGCCGCGAAGAAAGGTAAGGTCAACGCATATGCCTTCCTCGTCGTTGGAGAGGGCATCGAGAAGGCGTCCCAAGTCCACTAAAAACGCGACCGTGACGCCGCGCCATGACTCCTAAATACAAAAGAATCCTCCTCAAGCTCTCGGGCGAGGCCCTGATGGGCGAGGATCCCTACGGCATCAACCGGCAGACCATCCTGAACATCGTGTCAGAGGTGGCGCAGGTCTCGCGCCTGGGCGTCGAGATGGGCGTGGTGATCGGCGGCGGCAACATCTTCCGCGGCCTCGCGCCGGGCGCGGAGGGCATGGACCGCGCCACCGCCGACTACATGGGGATGCTGGCCACGGTCATGAACGCGCTCGCGCTCTCCGACGCCATGCGCCAGGCCGGCATCGCGAGCCGGGTCCAGTCGGCGCTCAACATCGAGCAGGTGTGCGAGCCCTACATCCGCGGCAAGGCGATCCGCTACCTGGAGGAGGGCAAGGTGGTGATCTTCGCCGCCGGCACCGGCAATCCCTTCTTCACCACCGACACCGCGGCGGCGCTGCGCGGCAGCGAGATGGGAGCCGAGATCGTGCTCAAGGGCACCAAGGTCGACGGCGTGTACACCGACGACCCCAAGCGCAACCCGCGCGCGCAACGCTACGCCAGGATCAGCTTCGACGAGGCCATCAACAAGAACCTCAAGGTGATGGACGCCACCGCGCTCACGCTGTGCCGTGACCAGAAGCTGCCGATCAACGTGTTCAACATCTTCAAGACGGACGCGCTCAAACGCGTGGTGCTGGGCGAGGATGAAGGCACGCTGGTTCACGTATGATGAGGTAATACTATGGTGATCGCGGACCTGAAGAAGACGACCGACCAGAAGATGGACAAGAGCGTCCAGGCGTTCAAGGCGGATCTCACGAAGGTGCGCACCGGGCGCGCGCACACCGGCATTCTCGACCACGTCATGGTCGACTACTACGGCTCGCAGATGCCGATCAACCAGGTCGCCAAGGTGACCTTGCTCGACGCGCGCACCATCGGCGTGACGCCGTTCGAGAAGAAGATGGCCGGGGCGATCGAGAAGGCGATCCGCGACTCCGATCTCGGCCTGAACCCCGCCGCGCAGGGCGAAACGGTGCGCGTTCCGATGCCGGCGCTCACCGAGGAACGCAGGAAAGAGCTGATCAAGGTGGTGCGCCACGAGGCCGAGAACGCGCGCGTGGCGGTGCGCAACACGCGCCGCGACGCCATCCACCAGCTCAAGGAATCGCTCAAGAAGCACGAGGTGTCCGAGAATGACGAGCGCCGCGCGCAGGACGAGGTGCAGAAGATGACCGACCGGCACGTCGCCGACATCGACAAGCTCCTGCAGGAAAAAGAAAAGGAGCTGCTGGCGGTATGAGCCACGCGAGCTCGACGCAGGAGGTTCCCGCGCACGGCGACGTGCCGCGGCACCTCGCCATCATCATGGACGGAAACGGCCGCTGGGCGAAGCGCCAGCACCTGCCGCGCATCGCCGGCCACCGCCGCGGCGTGGAGGCGGTGCGCGCCACGGTGCGCGCGTGCGCGGAGCGCGGCGTGGGCTTTCTCACCCTGTTCGCGTTCAGCTCGGAGAACTGGCGGCGTCCGGCCGAGGAGGTGGCGCTCCTCATGCAGCTTTTCCAGATGGCGCTCACCAGCGAGGTCGAGAAGCTCCACCGCAACGGCGTGCGGCTCAGGGTCGTGGGCGACACGCGGCGCTTCGACGCCAACATCAGCCGCGCCATCGAGCACGGCGAGCGCCTCACCGCCGGCAACCACGGCCTCACGCTGACCATCGCGGCGAACTACGGCGGGCGCTGGGACGTGCTCCAGGCGCTGAACGCGTATGTGAAGGCGAATCCTGGCGTTCCGGTGGACGAGGCCGCGCTGACCCCGTACCTTGCCATGAGCTACGCGCCGGAGCCGGACCTTTTCATCCGCACCGGCGGTGAGCAACGCATCAGCAACTTCCTGCTGTGGCAGCTCGCCTATACCGAGCTCTATTTCACCGATACGCTGTGGCCCGACTTCGACGCCGCGGCGCTCGATCTCGCCATCGCCTTCTATCGCAGCCGTGAGCGGCGCTTCGGCCGTACCAGCGAGCAGCTCGAGGCCGCGAAGCGGGCCGAGGTCGCCTGAAAGGCCAGCTCGCCGCAAGAATCGGCACGGCCGCGGTCCTCATTGCCGCGCTGCTCGCGGCGCTGTTTCTGCTCCCGCCGCGCGCGCTCGAGCTCCTCGTCGGGCTGATCCTGCTTCCCGCCGCGCACGAGTGGGCGCGCCTGTGCCGCCTCGGCCGCACGGCGGGGCTCGTCTTCGCCGCCGCGGTGGCGCTCACGTTTCTCGCCGTGGAGCGCGCCGGCCTGCAGCAGGCGCTGTTCGCGTTGGCGGCGTTTTTCTGGATCGTGCTCGCGCCGCTCTGGATGTGGCGGGGCGTGCAGCCGCACCAGACGCTCTGGACCGGCGCCGCCGGATTCGCGGTGCTCGTTCCCGCGGGCCTCGCCATGGTTTGGCTCGAGCCGCTCGCGGTGCTGCTGGTGCTGGTGCTGGTCTGGATCGCGGACAGCGCCGCCTATTTCGTCGGGCGCGCGTGGGGCAGGCGCAAGCTCGCGCCGACGGTCAGCCCCGGCAAGACCTGGGAGGGCGTCGCCGGCGGCCTCGTCGGCGCCGTGCTGTACGCTATCATCATCGCGTTATTCACCGACCGGGGCGCCTGGCTCGCTCTCGTCGCAACCGCGATACTGCTTGGCATGGTTAGCATTGTGGGTGACCTCTTCGAATCGGCGGCGAAACGCCAGGCCGGCGTGAAGGACAGTGGCACCCTGCTGCCCGGTCACGGTGGAATCCTCGATCGCATCGACAGCGCGACGGCCGCGCTTCCGCTCGCGGCGCTGATTTGGCCGATCGTCCGATGAACCACCCCGCGCGCAGGGTGAACCTTGCGGTCCTGGGGGCGACCGGATCGATCGGCGCGAGCACGCTCGACGTCGCAGCGACCCATCGCGAGCGCTACCGCGTCTTCGCCCTGAGCGCGCACGGCTCCGCCGACGCGCTGCTCGAGCTCTGCCGCGCGCACCGGCCGCGCTTCGCGGTGCTCTCGGGAGTCGCCGAGAACCACGCGTCGCGCGCGCGCTTCGCCGAGCTGGACGTGGAGCTTCTGTTCGGCGGCAGCGCGCTGGAGGAAGTCGCGACCCATCCCGACTGCGACGCGGTCATGGCGGCGATCGTCGGCGCCGCCGGGCTGCCCTCGACGCTCGCCGCGGCGCGTGCCGGCAAGCGCGTGCTTATTGCCAACAAGGAAGCGCTCGTCATGGCGGGGGCCCTGGTGATCCGCGCCGCGCGCGATTCGGGCGCCGCGCTGGTCCCGGTGGACAGCGAGCACAACGCCGTGTTCCAGTGCTTTTCAAACAGGAACTCGGTGAGGAAGATCATCCTCACGGCGTCGGGCGGCCCGTTCCGCGCCACGCCGCTCGAGAGGCTCGACGCCGTCACGCCCGAGGAGGCCTGCGCGCATCCGAACTGGGTCATGGGGCGCAAGATCTCGGTCGACTCGGCCACGATGATGAACAAGGGCCTGGAGGTGATCGAGGCCTGCCATCTCTTCGACCTGCCGGCCGAGCGCATCGAGGTGCTGATCCATCCGCAGAGCATCGTTCACTCGCTGGTCGAATACGTCGACGGCTCGCTCATCGCGCAGCTCTCCAACCCCGACATGCGCGTGCCGATCGCCTACGCGCTCGCCCACCCCGGGCGCATCGCCTCCGGCGCGCGGCCGCTCGACCTCGCCAGCATGAAGAACCTCGCGTTCGAGCGGCTCGAGCCGCAGCGCTTTCCTTGCCTCGGCCTCGCCTACGCGGCGCTGCACGCCGGCGGAACCGCGCCCGCGCTGCTGAACGCGGCGAACGAGGTCGCGGTCGAGGCCTTCCTCTCCCGGCGCATCCGCTTCACCGCGATCGCGGCGGTGATCGAGGACACCCTGAACAGCATCGCCCCGGCGCCGGCAAGCTCGCTCGCCGAGATCCTGGATGCCGATGCGCTCGCGCGGCGCAAGGCGCTCGAGCGCATCGCGCTCAGGGAGGCGGCCTGAAACGTTCGATACAACAGAAACCGGTACGGACCAAGATTTTTCCGCGGCAAACAGGATGAATGACTAAGGCATGAGCCTTCTCAACACCGTGGTCGCATTCGTCGTCGCGCTCGGCGTGCTGATCGTGGTGCACGAGTACGGGCATTACCTGGTCGCGCGCCTGTGCGGCGTCAAGGTGCTGCGTTTTTCCGTCGGCTTCGGACGCCCGCTCGTGCTGTGGCGGCTCGGCCGCGACCGCACCGAGTGGGTCATTGCGGCGATCCCCTTCGGCGGCTACGTCAAGATGCTCGACGAGCGCGAGGGAGCGGTGGCGACCGAGGAGCTGCACCGCGCGTTCAACCGCCAGAGCGTGTGGCGCCGCCTCGCGATCGTGGTCGCGGGGCCGGTGTTCAACCTCGCGTTCGCGGTGCTGGTGTACGCGGGACTTTTCATGTACGGGCTGCCCGAAGCGCGCCCGGTGCTCGCCGCGCCGCCGCCGGGAAGCGTGGCCGCGGCGGCCGGGCTGCACTCGGGAGATACCGTCCAGGCGGTCGAAGGAGCCGCGGTCACCACCTGGCAGGATCTGCGCTGGCGCGTGCTGCAAGCCGCGCTGCAGCGGGAGTCTCTGCGCCTCGAGGTGCGGACCGAGCGCGGCCACCTCGCCGAGGCGACGCTCGACCTGCGCGGCTATCCCACCGACGAGGTCGAAACCGACGCCCTGGAGCGGGTCGGCCTGCGCCTTTACCGCCCGCCGCTCGAGCCGGTCATCGGCCAGATCGTCCCTGGCAACCCCGCCGAGCGCGCCGGGCTCGCGCCGGGCGACCGGATCGTGCGCGCCGGCGACAAGCGCATCGACACCTGGGACAGCCTGGTCGCGGAGATCCGCGCGCATCCAGGCAAGCCGCTACAGCTTCTGGTGGAATCCCAGGGAAAAACAAGAATGGTGGAACTTACGCCCGAAAGCGTGGCCGCGGGCGACCAGCGCATCGGTCGCATCGGCGCGGCGCCGTTCGTCCCGCCGGCGCACGCCGAGAAGATGCTGATCACGGTACGCTACGGATTCTTCGGCAGCCTCGGCAAGGGGCTCGCGAAGACCTGGGACATCTCGAGCTTCAGCCTGAAGATGCTCGGCCGGATGCTGACGGGCCAGCTGTCGTGGAAACACCTCTCGGGCCCGGTCACCATCGCTGACTTCGCCGGGCAGTCGGCGCAGGCGGGCTGGATCTCCTACCTCACCTTCCTCGCGCTGATCAGCATCAGTCTGGGCGTGCTCAATCTGCTGCCGATTCCGTTGCTCGACGGCGGGCACCTGATGTATTACGGCATCGAGATCGTCAAGGGCAGCCCGGTCTCGGAGCGCGCGATGGAGCTGGGCCAGCGCGTCGGCCTCGCGCTGCTCCTCGTCATGATGGCGTTCGCGTTCTACAACGACCTGAACCGACTCCTGACCGGCTGAATGATCCGCCGAGGCTTCGCCGCGGTCCTCGCCGCGCTTGCGCTCGTGGGGGCCGCGGGCGCGCAGTCTTTCGAGCCATTCACCATCAAGGACATCCGGGTCGAGGGCCTGCAGCGCACCGAGCCGGGCACCGTTTTCAGCTACCTGCCGATCAAGGTGGGCGAAACCATGACCGAGGAGCGTGCGCGGGCGGCGCTGCGCGCGCTCTATGCCACGGGCTTCTTTTCCGACGTGCGCCTGGAGCACGAGAACGACGTGCTGGTAGTGTTCGTGCAGGAACGCCCGGCGGTGGCGCAGATCGACTTCTCGGGCATGAAGGAGTTCGAGCCCGACGCGGTGCGCAAGGTGCTGCGCGAAAACGGCCTCGCCGAGGGGCGCATCTTCGACCGCTCGGTGCTGGAGAACGCCGAGCAGGAGCTGAAGCGCCAGTATCTGTCGCGCGGGCTGTACGGCGCGGAGATCCAGACCACCGTCACGCCCCTGGAGCGCAACCGCGTGGGCATCAACATCGCGGTCACCGAGGGCGAGGTGGCGAAGATTCGCGGCATCAACATCGTCGGCGCGCAGGCATTCAGCGAAAGCGAGCTGGTCGGCCTGTTCGTGCTGCGCACGCCCGGCTGGCTCACCTGGTACACCAAGCACGACCGCTACGCGCGCGAGAAGCTCTCCGCCGACCTCGAGACGCTGCGCTCGTACTACCAGAACCGCGGCTACCTCGACTTCGCCATCGAGTCGACGCAGGTCTCGATCACCCCCGACCGGCACGACATCTATATCACGGTGAACATCACCGAGGGCGAGCGCTACGTGGTGTCGGACGTGCAGCTGTCGGGTCAGACGCCGGTGGCGCGCGAGGAGCTCGAGAAGCTGGTGCAGCTCAAGCCCGGCGACGTGTTCTCGCGCGAGAAGCTCGCCGCGAGCACCAAGGCGATCGGCGAGCGCCTCGGCAACGACGGCTACGCCTTCGCCAACGCCAACGCCATCCCGAACGTCGACAAGGAGAAGCGCACCGTCGCATTCAACATCGCCATCGACCCCGGCCGCCGGGTGTACGTTCGGCGCATCGACATCGCGGGCAACTCCAAGACGCGCGACGAGGTGGTGCGGCGCGAGATGCGCCAGCTCGAGGGCGCGTTCTACGACGCCTCCAAGATCCAGCTTTCGCGCCGGCGCATCGACCGCACCGGGTATTTCAGCGAGACCACGGTCGAGACCCAGCCGGTCGAGGGCAGTCCCGACCAGGTGGACGTGACCTACAGCGTCAAGGAGCGCCCGACCGGCGCGCTGCTTTTCGGCGTCGGCTTCTCCAGCGTGGAGAAGTTCGCGGTGTCCGCCTCGATCCGCCAGGCCAACGCCTTCGGCACCGGCAAATTCATCTCCGCCAACATCAACAGCGGCAAGGTGAACACGGTCTATGCGCTGTCGTACAACGACCCGTACTACACGGTCGACGGGGTGAGCCAGGGATTCGACGTCTACAAGCGCAAGACCGACGCCTCCAGCCTCGCGGTCGGCGCCTACACCACCAACGCCGTCGGCGGCGGAATCAAGTTCGGCTACCCGGTGTCGGAGATCAGCTCGGTGGACGTCGGGTTCAACCTCGAGTCGGTGAGGCTCGACACCTTCATCAACAGCCCGCTGCGCTACCTCGACTTCGTCAACCAGTTCGGCAACGACTACCAGTACGGCGCCTTCACCGCAGGCTGGCAGCGCGACACCCGCGACAGCGTCATCAGCCCGAACACGGGCGGCTTCACCCGCGTGAGCACGGAGATCGCGGGGGGCGACCTGCAGTACTACCGCCTCGCCTTCCAGCAGAGCAATTACTTCCGCCTGACACGGCTCTACACGCTTCTGCTGCGCGGCGACGTCGGCTATGCTCATGGCCTCGGCCAGCGGCCGGTGCCGTTCTTCAAGGCGTACTATGCGGGCGGTCCGGATTCGGTGCGGGGCTACCGCGCCTTCTCGCTCGGACCGCGCGACCTGGAGGGCAATTCCACCGGGGGCAACATCAAGGTCATCGGCGCGGCGGAATTCCTGTTCCCGATGCCCGGGGCGACCGCAGAGCAGTCGCTGCGCCTGGGGGCGTTCATCGACGCCGGCCAGGTCTACGCCCCCGACACGCAGGTGCGGCTTGGCGACCTGCGCTACTCGACCGGCTTGGCCCTGCAGTGGCTGTCGCCGTTCGGTCCGCTGCGGCTTTCGATCGCGAACCCCCTGAACCGCAGGGACGGCGACCAAGTGCAGCGGCTACAATTCACCTTCGGCACCGGATTCTGAACATGAAAATAGCGCTTCTCGCCATCGTGCCCGTCATTGTGCTTGGGTCGGCAGTGCTGCCGGCCGCTGCGCAGCAGCCGGCGCAGCCGCCCGCGGTCAGCGGCAAGCTGGGATTCGTGAACACCGAGCGCGTGCTGCGCGATGCGGTGCCGGCGCAGCGCGCGCAGAAGAAGATCGAGGCCGAGTTCCAGAAGCGCGATCAGGAGCTCGCCAAGGTCGCCGAGCAGCTGAAGCGCATGCAGGACGACCTCGACAAGAACTCGGTGACCATGGGCGAGACACAGCGGCGCAACCGCGAGCGCGAATTCGCCGACCTCAACCGCGATTTCCAAAGGAAGCAGCGCGAATTCCGCGAGGACCTCAACCAGCGCAGGAACGAGGAGCTCGCCCAGGTCGTCGAGCTCGCCAACCGGGTGATCCGGCAGATCGCGGAGCAGGAGAAGTTCGACATCATCTTCCAGGATGCCGTGTTCGCGAGCCCGCGCATCGACATCACCGACCGGGTGATCAAGGCGCTCGACGCGAGCAAGCCGCCGGCGAAGTGACGCCGATGCCGGGGGCGCTGACGCTCGCGGAGATTGCCAAGCGTCTGGGCGGGCGCGTCGCCGGCGACTCCGGCGCGCGGGTGAGCCAGGTCGGCTCGCTCGAGAACGCCGCCGCCGGCGAGATCACCTTTGTCGCGAGCCCCAAGCACCGCGCCAAGCTGGCCGAGACCCGCGCTTCCGCGGTGATTCTGTCCGCGGAGGCGCAGGACCTGACTTCGCTGCCGCGCATCGTATGCGACTCGCCGTATCTCTACTTCGCGCGCGTGTCGCAGCTCTTCAACCCGCTTACGAACCAGGCGCCCGGCGTTCACCCCACCGCAACAGTCTCGCCCTCTGCCCGCATCGGAAAGGATGTATCCATCGGCGCGGGCTGCGTCGTCGGCGACGACGTGACGATCGGCAAGGGCAGCTGCCTTTACCCCCGCGTGGTCGTGTATCACGGCTGCTCCCTGGGAGAACGGGTGATCCTGCATTCCGGCGTGGTGATCGGCGCCGACGGGTTCGGGCTGGCGCAGGACGAAGCCGGACACTGGATCAAGATTCCCCAGATCGGGACGGTGCGCATCGGCAACGACGTCGAGATCGGCGCCAACACCACCGTCGACCGCGGAGCGCTCGACGATACGGTGATCGAGGACGGGGTCAAGATCGACAACCAGGTCCAGATCGGGCACAACTGCCGCATCGGCGAGCACACGGCGATCGCGGGCTGCACCGGGGTCGCCGGCAGCACCCATATCGGCCGGCACTGCGCCATCGGCGCCGCGGCGCAGATCCTCGGCCACCTCACGATCGCCGACCGCGTGCAGATCTCGTCCTGCACCACGATCTCGCACTCGATCCACAAGCCCGGCACCTACACCGGCCTGTACCCTTCCGCGGACAACGCGTCGTGGGCGCGCTATACCGCGCGGATACGCCACCTAGACGAGCTTGCCGATCGGGTGCGCGCGCTCGAGAAGGAGAAGAAGAAGTGACCGAAATGGACATTTTCGAGGTGCTGAAGCACCTGCCGCAGCGCTATCCCATCCTGATGATCGACCGGGTCAAGCACTGCGAGGCGAACAAGCGCATCGTGGCGCTGAAGAACGTCTCGGCGAACGAGCCGTATTTCCAGGGCCACTTTCCCGGGCGGCCGATCATGCCGGGGGTGATGATCCTGGAGGCGATGGCGCAGGCCGCCGGCGCGCTGATCATCAGCAGCGACACCGCCACCAACCACCACGAAAACATCTACTACTACGTCGGCATCGACGATGCGCGCTTCAAGAAGCCGGTGATCCCGGGCGACCAGCTCGAGATCGACGTCAAGGTCGAGCGCATGCTGCGCGGCATCGGCAAGTTCTCCTGCGTGGCGCAAGTGGCGGGAGAAATCGCCGCGGAAGCCACGATCCTGCTCGCGATGCGGCGCGCCCAGCCGTGACCAGCCGGATCCATCCCAGCGCGCTGGTGCACCCGGGCGCGCGGCTCGCCGCCGACGTCGAGGTCGGGCCGTACTCCGTCATCGGCGGGGAGGCGGAGATCGGGGAAGGCAGCTGGATCGGCGCGCACGTGGTGATCGACGGGCGGGTGCGCATCGGCCGGCGCAACCGCGTCTTCCACTTCGCATCCGTTGGCGCGCCCCCCCAGGACAAGAAATACAAGGGCGAGCCCACCGGCGTCGAGATCGGCGACGACAACGTCATCCGCGAATACGTGACGATCAACCGCGGGACCGCACAGGACATCGGCGTCACGCGCATCGGCAACGAGAACTGGATCATGGCGTACGTGCACTTCGCGCACGACTGCCAGGTCGGCAACAAGACCATCTTCGCCAACTGCACCCAGCTCGCCGGGCACGTGGTGGTCGAGGACTGGGTGATCTTCGGCGCCACCACCCTGGTGCACCAGTTCGTGCGCATCGGCGCACACGCCTTCACCGGCATGGGAAGCTTCATTTCGCAGGACGTCCCGCCCTACGTCTTGGCGGCGGGCCACATGGCGAGTCCCTACGGCATCAACAGCGAGGGCCTCAAGCGGCGCGGCTTCGCCCCGCAGACCATCCAGGCGATCAAGCGCGCCTATCGCACGCTGTATCGCAGCGGCCTGTCGCTCGAAGAAGCCAAGACGCAACTCGAGGCCCAGGCCCAGAGCTGCCCGGAAATCAAGCCGATCCTAGACTTCCTGGCCAGCAGCAAACGCGGCATCGCCCGATAGATGGCCGAGCTCCTGCGCGTCGGCATGGTGGCCGGCGAAGCCTCGGGCGATCTGCTCGCCGCGCACCTCATCGCCGCGCTCAAGGCGCGCCGCCGCTCCATGGTGTTCGCGGGCATCGGCGGCCCGCGCATGATCGCCGAGGGCTTCGAGTCGCACTACCCGATCGAGAAGCTCTCGGTGCGCGGCTACACCGAGGTGCTGCGCCACTACACCGAGATCATGGGCATTCGCCGGCGCCTGACCAAGGCGATGATCCGCGAGCGGCCGGACCTCTTCATCGGCGTCGATTCGAGCGAATTCAACCTGGGGCTGGAGCGGCGCCTGAAGGACGCCGGCATTCCGACCGTCCACTACGTGAGTCCGTCGGTCTGGGCCTGGCGGCGCGGCCGCGTCAAGAGAATAGCGCGCGCCGTGAACCGCATCCTGGTGATGTTCCCGTTCGAAAAGCCGATCTACGAGCAGGCCGGCATCCCGGTGAGCTACGTCGGCCATCCGCTCGCCGACGTGATCCCGCTCGAGCCGAAGAAGGACGAGGCGCGCGCGCAGTTGCGGCTGCCCGGGGGCAAGCTGATCGTGGCGCTGCTTCCCGGAAGCCGGCGCTCCGAGGTGCATTACATGGCGAGCGCCTTCGTCCTCGCGGCGCACCGCCTCCGCCAGGAGATCCACGACGTGCACTTCGTGTGCCCCACGGTGACGCGCGCGACGCGCGACCTCGTCGAGCGCGCGCTGCACGAGCACCAGCTCACCGACCTGCCGCTCACGCTCCTTTTCGGCCACTCGCACGAGGCGCTCGCCGCGGCCGACCTGGCGCTGGTCGCGAGCGGCACGGCGACGCTCGAAACCGCGCTTTTCAAGACCCCGATGGTGATCGCCTACCGGCAGTCGCCCATCAGCTGGCGGCTGATGCGCAGGATGCTCTACCTCCCGTATGTGGGCATGCCGAACATCCTCGCCGGCGAGCGGCTGGTACCGGAGCTGCTGCAAGACGACGCCACGCCGGCGGCGCTCTCCGCGGCGCTGCTCGCCCTGTGGCGCGACAAGCCGGCGCGTGAGCGCCAGCTCGCACGGTTCCACGAAATCCATCACCTTCTGCGGCAGAATACGGCCGAGAAGGCCGCCGAAGCGGTGTTGGGAATGCTGGAAAAGAAAAATGGATAGCGTGGTGGTGTGCGGCGTCGACGAGGCGGGGCGCGGGCCGCTGGCCGGGCCGGTGTACGCCGCGGCGGTGATCCTCGACAGGAAGCGCCGCGTCAACGGCCTTGCCGACTCCAAGGTGCTCACGCCCGAGCGCCGGGACGTGCTCGCCGGGCGCATCAAGGAGCGCGCCGTCGCCTGGTCGGTGGCCCACGCCACGGTCGAGGAGATCGACCGCATCAACATCTTCCACGCCTCCATGCTGGCGATGCGCCGCGCCGTACAGGCCCTCGGCGTGAAGCCCGGGGAAGCGTGGATCGACGGCAACCATTCCCCAGATTTATTTTGTAAAACAAGGGCAATTGTGGACGGCGATGCGCTCCATCCCGTGATCTCGGCAGCCTCGATCATCGCGAAAACCGAGCGCGACGCCGAAATGTGCAGCCTCTCCGTGCGCTACCCGCAGTACGGCTTCGACCGGCACAAGGGCTACGGCACCCCCGAGCACCTTGACGCCCTGGGGCGCCTCGGGCCCTGCGAGATCCATCGCCGCAGCTTCTACCCGGTCGGGGTGTTCTTCCAGAAGGACCTCTTCACCGACAGCTGGGGAGCGATGGCCGAGCCGTTGCGGGTGCGCAGCTACCGCATGTATTGCAGCGCCAAGAAGCTCGCCGCCGCTCCGGGGTTGAGCCTGGAGGAATTCCGAGTCGAGGAGCGCCGCCTGCGGCGCGACTACGCCGACGTGCTAGCTCGCGCGGAAGCGTCGCCGCACGCCGACCTCATGGAGCAGATGCTGTCGACGGCAGAGGCGGAGCTGCGCTCCGCGCGGCGGCAAAAGCGCACGGAATAGGGGAATCCCGGACGCCCGCCGGAGGAGGGGCCCCGGTATCGGCCGTCACGCGGCGGCGCGCATGCTATGCGAGTGATTCGATTCGCCTTACTCGCGCTCCTGCCGCTCGCCGCCTGCGCCTCCGTGCCGGTCGACAGCCCGAGGGCCGACAGCCGCTACTCCGGGACGGTCCAGAAGGTCCTGCGCGTGGTGCGGCAGGGGGCGGATCTGCCCGGAATGCACCTCTTCGGCAAGGCCGGAAACGTGCTCGGGTCCGCGCTGCGGCGGAGCACCGAGACGCAGCAATACGTGGTGCGCACGCCCACCGGCCAGATCGTGGCGCAATCCGACAGCGAATTCTCGGTTGGCGACTGCGTGCAGGTAGTTCCCCGCGCCCAGGCGTCCGGTCCGGCGTTCCGCTACGGCGAGGCCGACGTGGTTCGCTCAGAGAACTGCAGCGGATAGCGCCGCGAGCAGTGCCCGCGCCTCGGCGCGCGGCGCGACCATGCCGCGCAGCGTCCGCACCCGGTTTCTTAGCTTCGAGTAGAAGCGCTGGTCCGTTGCTGCGAGGCCGATGAGCTCGGCAAGCGCACGTTCGTCCTCCAGCGGGAAGTACCCAGCATAACCGGCGCCCAGCAGGCCGATATTGCCCGGGATGCGCGACGCGAGCACCGGGACCCCGATGCGCAGCGCCTCGCACACCACGTTCGCGCCGCCTTCCATGCGCGAGCTGATCACCATCGCATGGCTCGAGGCGAGCCAGCGCAGCGCCTGCGCATGCGGCAGGCTTCCGAGCCATCGGTAGCGCGGCTCGCGCGCCATGCCGGCCCTCGCTTGGGCTTCGAGGGCGGGGTCGAGCGC
>DASYPG010000479.1:0-2532 GCA_036006885.1 Burkholderiales bacterium
GCCATGATCGAATCGGCCGGCGCCGTTGCCGCGATATACATCGCCGACGTCACCGACCCGCGGGCGGTCGCGGCGATGGTCGAGTCGACGGTGGCGCGCTTCGGGCGGCTCGACATCCTCGTGAACAACGCCGCGGTGCGCGCCGAGACGCCTTTCGGCGAAATCCGCCTCGAGGACTGGCGCCGCGTGCTCTCCATCGTGCTCGACGGCGCGTTCCTTTGCACGCAGGCTGCGCTTCCACACCTGGTAAAGGCTGGGGGAGGGACGATCATCAATATCGGCGGTCTCACGGCTCACAAGGGCGCCGATGGTCGCGCCCACGTCATCACCGCGAAAGCCGGGCTCGCCGGCCTGACTCGCGCGCTCGCGCTTGACCTGGCGCCTCATCACATCACGGTCAACTGCGTGGTTCCCGGAACCATCGAAACAATGCGAGGCCTGCCAGGCGCGCCCGAGCGCCCACAGCACCGGCGCTCGCTGCCGCCGGTCGGCCGACGCGGCGAGCCCGAAGAGATCGCGGCCATGGTGCGCACGCTGTGCGGCCCCGACATGCGCTACGTCACCGGCCAGTCGATCCACGTGAACGGCGGCAACCTCATGCCATGAACAGGCATTCGCTGTCGCCGGTGATGTCGGACCTGAGTTCCTATGTCGCACTGGCGCCGCGCAAGGCTTTGCCGGCCGCGGTGCTCGAGAAGACCAAGCACCACATCCTCGACACGCTGGCCGCGATGGTGTCCGGGTCGCGCCTGCTCCCTGGCCGAAAGGCGATTTCCTTCGTGAAGTCGCTCGGCGGAGCGAAGGAGGCCTGCGTCGTCGGCAGCCGCATCGTTACCAACGCGGTCAACGCTTCGCTGGCGAACGGCATGTGCGCGCACGCAGACGAGACCGACGACTCGCATGCCGCGTCGCTGACCCATCCGGGGTGCGGCGTGGTGCCGGCGGCGCTCGCGATCGCCGAGCGCGAGCGGCGCAGCGGTGCCGTGCTGCTGCGAGCGGTCGCGCTAGGCTACGACGTCGGCTGCCGGCTGACGCTTTCGCTCGACCCCTACCGCTTTCGCGAGGCTGGGCACTCGACCCACAGCTTCGGCCCGACGTTTGGCGCGGCGGCGGCGTGCGCGGCGCTTGCGGGATTAAAGGCGCCCCAGGTGCGCCACGCCCTCTCTTACGCGGCGCAGCAGGCTTCGGGCATCTCCTGCTGGATGCGCGACCCTGAGCACGTCGAGAAAGCATTCGATTTCGGCGGCATGCCGGCGCGCAATGGCGTCACCGCCGCGGCGATGGCGGCGCAGGGCCTTTCGGGCGTCGAGGATGTGTTCTCGGGCGAGCGCAGCTTTTTCGTCGCGTACCCCGGCGAGCCGCAGATGCTCACCCGCGGCCTCGGCGAGACCTTCGAGATCATGAACGCGAGCATCAAGCGCTGGTCGGTCGGCTCGCCGATCCAGGCGCCGCTCGACTCGCTTGTCGAACTAATAAAAGAGAACGAGTTCGCCGTGGGGGATTTGAAAAACGTCGTGGTGCGCGTGGCACATCAAGGCGCGAACACGGTGGACAATCGCGACATGCCTGACATATGCATGCAGCACATGTGCGCGGTGATGCTGCTCGACGGCACGGTGAGCTTCAAGTCCTCGCACGATGAGAAGCGCATGCGCGATCCGCGGCTCCTCGCGGTCAGGCAGAAGGTGCAGCTCTTCGGCGACGACGCCATGTCGGCCGCCATGCCGAGCCGACAGGGAATCGTCGAGCTCGAGCTCGCCGACGGCCGGCGCCTGCGGCACCACACGCCCGCCGTGCGCGGCACCCCCGACAATCCCATGACGCGGGCCGAGGTCGACGCCAAAAGCCACGATCTCCTCGCGCCCGTGCTCGGCCGCGCCCGCGCGCGCAAGCTCTGTGACGCGGTCTGGAAGCTGGACAAGATCGATGACGTGCGCAGCCTGCGCCCGTTGCTTCGCGTGTAAAGAGGAGACTCAATGAACCGCATCGTGCATCTCGCGCTGAAGGTCGAAGACCTCGAGCGCACCACCGAGTTCTATCAGAAGGTGTTCGGCTTCAAGGAGATGAACACCGAGAAGGTGCGCGACCATACCTCGCGCCATCTCTCCGACGGCGTGATCGACGTCGCGCTGATCAGGTACGACGCCGGCACGGAATCGGCGGAATCGCAGGCCGCCGGCGAGGGACCCTGCATCCACCACTTCGCCGTCGAGGTAGATAACGTCGATGCGGCGACGAAGCAGATCAGGTCCTTTGGCTGCGAGATCATCAGCGATCCCGGCGTCATCCCGGTGAAGTTCCGCGCCCCGGGCGGCACGGTGTGCGAGCTCGTACCCAAGGGCCGGTACAAGAAGCCCGCCACGAAGCCCGCCGCGCAGAAGGCGAAGAAGAAGGCGAAGAAGGCCAAATCCAGGCGATGAGGGCGCGCAACGCCGACCTTTGGTCGGGGCTTGCACTCGCCATCCTCGCGGGCTACATCATCGTCCAGGCCTCGGGCTGGGATTACACCGGGCCCGATGGTCCCGGCGCGGG
>DASYPG010000480.1:0-2017 GCA_036006885.1 Burkholderiales bacterium
CTTGGAGGCGAAATCGCCCTTGACCGTGGCGAGCACGCTTGCCGCCTGCTCGCCGCCCATGATCGAGATGCGCGCCGTGGGCCACATCCAGAGGAAGCGAGGGCCGTAGGCGCGGCCGCACATGCCGTAGTTGCCGGCGCCGAACGAGCCGCCGATGATCAGGGTGAACTTCGGCACCTTGGCCGCCGCCACCGCCTGGACCATCTTCGCGCCGTCCTTGGCGATGCCGCCCGACTCGTATTTCTTGCCGACCATGTAGCCGGTGATGTTCTGCACGAAGACGAGCGGGATGCCGCGTTGCGCCGCGAGCTCGATGAAGTGCGCCGCCTTGAGCGACGACTCGGAGAAGAGGATGCCGTTGTTGGCGAGGATCGCCACCGGGTAGCCATGCAGCCGGGCGAAGCCGGTGACGAGCGTGGTGCCGTAGTTCTGCTTGAACTCGTCGAGCTCCGAGCCGTCGACGAGGCGCGCCAGGATCTCGCGGATGTCGTAGGGCTTGCGTGCGTCCGCGGGGATGACGCCGTAGAGCTCTTCGGCGGGATAGAGCGGCTCGCGCGGCTCTGCAACGGAAAGCGAGACTCTCTTCTGAAAATTCAGGTTTGAGACGATGCGGCGCACGATCGAGAGCGCGTGCCGATCATCCTGCGCGTAGTGGTCGGCGACCCCCGAGACGCGGGTGTGCACTTCCGCGCCGCCGAGCTCCTCCGGCGTCACCACCTCGCCGGTCGCCGCTTTCACGAGCGGCGGGCCGCCGAGGAAGATCGTGCCCTGGCCCTTGACGATGACGGTCTCGTCCGACATTGCCGGCACGTATGCACCGCCGGCGGTGCAGGAGCCCATGACGCAGGCGACCTGCGGGATTCCGGCCGCCGACATGTTGGCGATGTTGTAGAAGATGCGGCCGAAATGCTCGCGGTCGGGGAAAACGTTGTCCTGCTCGGGCAGGAAGCCGCCGCCGGAATCCACCAGGTAGAGGCACGGCAGCCGGTTCTGCGCCGCGACCTCCTGCGCGCGCAGGTGCTTTTTCACCGTCATCGGGTAATAGGTGCCGCCCTTGATGGTGGCGTCGTTCGCGACGATCACGCATTCGCGCCCCGAGACCCGGCCAATGCCGCAGATCATCGACGCCGAGTGCACGTCGCCGGTGTACATGCCCCACGCGGCGAGCTGCCCGATCTCGAGGAACGGCGAGCCCGGATCGAGCAGGCTCCTGACCCGCTCGCGCGGCAGGAGCTTGCCGCGCTTGAGATGCTTCTCGCGTGCCTCTGCATCCCCGCCGAGCGAGACCATCGCGACCTTTTCCTTCAGCTCGTCAACCAGTGCTCGCATGCGCTCCGCGTTATTCTTGAATTCGGCCGATCGCGCATTGAGCTGACTCTTAAGAATCATGTTTCTTGCAGCGTGCGACCGATCACCATTCTCTGGATGTCGCTGGCGCCCTCGTAGATCTGCGTCACGCGCACGTCGCGCCACAGGCGCTCGACCGGAAAATCGGCGACGTAGCCGTAGCCGCCATGGATCTGGATCGCGTCCGAGCAGACGCGCTCGGCCATCTCGGAAGCGAAGAGCTTGGCCATCGACGCTTCCTTGATGCACGGCTCGCCCGCGTCGCGCAGCCGCGCGGCGTGCAGGTAGAGCTGGCGCGCGGCTTCGACGCGGGTCGCCATGTCCGCGAGCCTGAAGTTGACCGCCTGGTGCTCGATCAGCGTCTTGCCCATGCTGCGACGCTCGCGTGAATAGGAAACCGCCGCCGCGAGCGCCGCTCTGGCGACGCCGGTTGCTTGTGCCGCAACGTTGATGCGCCCGGACTCGAGATTGGCGAGCGCGATGCGGTAGCCGGCGCTTTCTTCCGCAAGCAGGTTCTCCGCTGGGACGCGGCAGTTCTCGAACACTATCTGGGCGGTGTCGGAGGCGCGCTGTCCGGTCTTCTCCTCGATTCGCGCCACCACGTAGCCCGGGGTCCCGGTAGGCACGGCGAAGGCGCTGATGCCGCGCTTTCCGGCGTCCTTCGACGTGA
>DASYPG010000481.1:0-2073 GCA_036006885.1 Burkholderiales bacterium
TCATGGAGCGCGAGCGCTGCACGATGCTCTCGGGCAACGACACCATCATGCAGATGCTGATGGGCCACGCCGACTTTCCCAGGCGCAAGCTGTGCCTGCGTGGCGGCTGGGCGGCGGCCGGCCCGCAGACCATGCGCGCGATCATCGAAGTGCTCGGCGCGAAGCACATCTGCGCCGCGTACGGCCTGTCCGAATGCTCGCCCACCGTGGTGATGAGCGATTGGCGCGACCCCGAGACGCTCAGAGTGAATGGATTGGCCCTGCCTCACCCGGGGGTCGACATTCGGATTTCCGGCGAGGGCGAGATCCAGGTGCGCGGCTGGAACGTGATGAAGGGCTACTGCAACAACCCCGAGGCGAACGCCAGGGCGTTCACCGCCGACGGATGGCTGCGCACCGGCGACCTCGGCGAGCTCACCGCGGACGGAAGGCTGCGCATGGTGGGGCGGTTGAAGGATGTGTTCCGCGTGGGCGGCGAGAACGTCGCCCCGGCCGAGGTCGAGGAGGTGCTGCTTGCTCATCCTGCGGTCGAGACCGCGCAGGTCGTGGGCGTACCCGACTCACGCCTCGGCGAAGTGCCTTGCGCCTACGTCACGCTCAAATCCAATCAATCCGTGACCGAAGCGGAATTGATCGCGTGGTCAAAAGCGAGGTGCGCCAACTTCCGCGTGCCGCGCTACCTTAGAATCGTCCACGACTTCGAGGCCATCGGCATGACCGCGAGCGGCAAGGTGCAGAAGACCAAGCTGCGCGAGCACGCCCTCAGGGACTTGAATCTCAAACGATGAGGCATCTGCTGCTCGCGTTGGCGTTTTTCGCCACCGTTTCGGTCCATGCCCAAGGCTATCCGTCGCGCCCGGTGCACATCATCGTGCCGTTCCCGCCGGGAGGAACCACGGACATCGTTGCGCGGCTGGTGGCCGAGCGCCTGGCCGCGACGCTCGGCCAGCCGGCGGTGATCGAGAACCGCGCCGGCGCGGGCGGCGCCATCGGCGCGGCCGAGATCGCGCGCGCTGCGCCCGACGGCTACACGCTCGGCCTCGCCACGGTGAGCACGCACGGCGTCAACCCGGCGATCAACCCGAAGCTGCCTTACGACCCGCTGCGCGATTTCACGCCGATCAGCAACCTCGCCTCGGTGCCTAACGTAGTGTCGGCGCATCCGTCTCTGGGTGTTCACGATTTGAGGGGATTGATCGAACGGGCAAAGGCGAGTCCCGGGAAGATCACCTACGCGTCCGCCGGCAACGGGTCGCTGTCACACATGCTGGGCGAATTGTTCAAGGCGTCGACCGGCACCGATCTGCTGCACGTGCCTTACAAAGGCGTCGGCCCGGCGCTGAACGACACACTGGGCGGCCAGGTGAATCTCCTTTTCGACAATTTGCCTTCGTCGCTGCCTTACATCCAGTCGGGCAAGCTGGTCGCGTTAGCGGTATCGAGCCCGGCGCGCCTCGATGCGCTTCCGGGTGTGCAGACCTTCGCAGAGGCGGGCGTGCCGCAGTTGAACGACCCGTCGTGGTTCGGACTGGTCGGGCCGGCCAGGCTTCCCGAGCCGGTGCTCGCGCGGGTGCACGAGGCGGTGACCAAGGCGCTCGCCACACCCGAGCTGCGCGAGCGCATGCAAGCCGTCGGCGCGGTGCCGGCCGGTAACAACCCGCGAGAGTTCGCGGCGCAGATCCGCCGGGAGATCGAGCGGCACAAGCGGGTCGCCGAGGAGATGGGCATTCGCATCGACTGATCCCCCGCCCTCAATAAGGAATCGTCGGTCCCTTCCAGTTAACGTCGCGTAGCCTTGCGCGGGCGAGCGCCGTGCGCGCGTCCAGCCATCCTTCGCACGCGTTGCGGCCCGGGCGGCGGCGCACGAAGTTGAGCATGCCTTTGCATGCCGCGTAGAAGCGGAAGAATCGAAGGACGGCGCGGCGCTCGGCAGGCTGCAGC
This sequence comes from Burkholderiales bacterium, assembly GCA_036006885.1. GTDB lineage: Bacteria > Pseudomonadota > Gammaproteobacteria > Burkholderiales > SG8-39 > SCGC-AG-212-J23. The sequence continues at coordinate 1,942 of DASYPG010000481.1, forward strand.
GGTTCGTGGCTGCAGACGAGCTTGTCGTCGATCATTCCCCGATCGCGCACCGTGATTGCGCCCCAGGCTTTCACCCGGATTCGCGTGCCGAGCGGCAGGGGCGGCCCCAGCACCAGCGCGTCGAGCAGATCC
>DASYPG010000482.1:0-4668 GCA_036006885.1 Burkholderiales bacterium
CTCGCCGCGGCCCTGGCGCCGCGCTGCCGGGTGGTGTGCATGGACGTGGCAGGACGAGGCGAGAGCGAGTGGCTGGAGAACAAGTCCTACTACAGCTTCGCCACCTACCAGAGCGACGCCGCGACGATGCTCGCGCGCGCCTCCGCGCCGGGGCGCCGGTGGTTCGGCGAGCCGGCGGGCAGCACGCTCGACTGGGTCGGGACCTCCATGGGCGGGCTGATCGGCATGCTGCTTGCCGCGCGTCCCGGGTCGCCGATCCGGCGGTTGGTGCTGAACGACGTCGGGCCGCTGATACCGTGGAGCGCGCTGCTGCGCATGAAGGGTTACATCACGCGCGGCAAGTCGTTCAAAGACCCCGAGCAGGTGGAAGCCTATTTCAGGGACGTATGCGCTTCCTTCGGGCCCCTGACCGACGCCCAGTGGGCGCACCTCGCGCGCCACGGCGCGCGGCAGACGAGCGAAGGCGGCTACGAGCTTCGCTACGATCCGAAGATCGGCGATGGCCTGCACGGACACGTCGATCCCGAGTTTCCGCTCGGCCCGGATCTGTTGCGAGGCATCGATCTGTGGAGCGTGTGGGGCAGGCTCCAGATCCCAACCTTGGTGCTGCGCGGCGGTGATTCCGACGTGCTGCGGCCCACGACGGTGCACGAGATGAGGGAGCGAAGACCCGATGTGGAGGTCGTCGAGTTCGCCGGGGTCGGCCACGCGCCGGCCTTGATGAGCGACGACCAGATCCACGTGGTGAAGGAATTTCTGCTGCGTGATTAGGCGCCTTGCGCTCGGGCTGGTCTGCTTCCAGGCATGGGGCGCGCCGCCGCTGCCGCGCCTGGATGCCGAGGAAACGGCCACGGTGTCGGGGCTGTCCTCCGGCGCCTACATGGCGGTGCAGGTCCATGTCGCCCACTCCGCCCGCATCAAGGGGGCGGGCGCGCTGGCTGGCGGGCCGTACTACTGCGCGCAGGGCAGCCTGTGGACCGCCTATTACAACTGCATGAAGCCCGGTGCGTTCATGCCGCTCCCGTCGCTCGCGACGCTGAAGAATGCGACCGACCGTCTCGCCGCCGATGGGCGCATCGACCCGACCGCGAACCTCGCCTCGGGTCGGGCCTGGCTCTTCAGCGGCACGCGCGACGACACGGTGGCACGCGAAGTAGTGGATGAGCTGCAGGCGTTCTATGCCGCCTACAAGACCGCGACCGTGGTCGTAGGCGACCAGCCCGCGGGCCATGCGATGGTCACCGAGAACGCCGGGAACAAGGACTGCGGCGTCACGCGCTCGCCGTTCATCAACGACTGCGACTACGATGCGGCCGGCGCGCTGCTCCAGCAGCTCGCCGGGCCGCTCGCGCCACTGGCGGCGACTCCGGCGGGGCGCCTGCAGAGCTTCGATCAGAGGCCCTTCGGCGGATACGAGATCAGCATGGACGACGAAGGCTATGTGTACATCCCGAAGGACTGCGAGACGCGGCGCTGTCGCGTGCACGTCGCTTTTCACGGCTGCCGGCAGGGCCGGAATGCGGTGAACGATACGTTCGCGCGGGAGGCCGGCTACAACCGCTGGGCGGACAGTAACCGCATCATCGTGCTCTATCCGCAGGTCATTGCCCGCTGGTGGTGGGTGTACAACCCGAACGGCTGCTGGGACTGGTGGGGCTACACTGGCGCGCAGTACCACACCAAGGACGGCGCGCAGATTCGCGCCGTCATGGCCATGCTCAAGCGTCTTGGCGAACCCCGGAAATAGCCGAAGCGATGGCTTCGATTACAGCGGATTGCTCGCCGATTGGCTTATCGAGCCGGAGGGTCAACCCAGGGCGCGCGGCCTGATGGAGCAGACGAGGGAGATCGTCCTTCACGTGGCCGCCCTGACCGAGGAACACCGGCACCACGCGGATCGATGCCACGCCTTTCGCTACCAGGGCAGTCACAGTTTCGTCGAGCGAGGGACCGTGCTCGAGATAGGCGAGTCCGACGCCGACCGCCGGAAGCTTCAGCGCGAGGCTCGCCGCGATGCCCTCGAACGGTCGCGACCACTCCGGATCGCGCGAACCGTGAGCGACGAGGACGATGCCTTCCCTCAATGCAGGGTGGCGCGACGGCCTTCGTAGATGCCCTGCAGCAGCCGCAGGGAACCCAGGCTGATCGCCCGGTGCGAGAGCGCGTGGCCGAGGTCTTCGACGATGTCGAGCGTCACCGGGACATGCAGCCCGGCAAGCACGCGCGCCGCGCGCTCCGCGTAAACGCGCGAGACGACCGAGTCGTACTCGCCGTGCACGAGGTGGATGCGCGAAGAGATGCGCGCGCCGCACGCCGGCAGCCGGGCGTAACGCGAAGAGAACGCCACCACCGCGCCGGCGAGCCCGGGCGCCTTCACCGCCTCGAGCGCCACGGTGCCGCCCTGCGAGAAGCCGATCAGCACGGTGCGGCTCGCGCTCACGCCGAAGTTGGTCTGCTCGCGCCGCACGAGATCGTCTACGTCCGGCAGTACCGAGGCTACGCGCTCGCGATGGTTGTCGACGTTGAGCCCGCGCGTGGGGTACCAGTCCTGCGCCACGCCGCCGCGCGCGTCGGGATCGAAGCCGCTCGGCACCACCAGCGCGGCGCTCGGAAAGCGGGCCTGGAACTTGAACGCGATCGGAATCATCGACTGCGCGGTCGCGCCGCAGCCGTGCAGGAACACGAACAGGTGACGAGCGGGACGATCGGGAGGTGGCGCGAAGCGAAAGACCCGGCCAGAAGACATGCCCCTCGATTGTTAACCGGTGATGACGGTTCTGTAAACTGATTTGGATTCGACTACAGGTGCGCCATGCGAACTAATGGATTTCTAAAGGCTTTCTGGGCACTTACCAAGCCCTACTGGGTGTCCGAGAACCGCGGCAAGGCGCTCGGGCTGCTCGCCCTCGTAGTCGCGTTGGCGCTCGCCATGGTCTACATGGAAGTCCAATTCAATTACTGGAACCGCGATTTCTACAACACCTTCGAGAAGAAGGATCAGTCGGAGTTTTTCTACCAGCTCGGCAAGTTTGGCGTTCTCGCGGTGATCTGGATCGTCATGGCGGTGTATCGCCTGTGGTTCCTGCAGATGCTGCAGATCCAATGGCGCACCTGGCTCACCGATCACTTCCTCGAGGAGTGGATGCAGGACCAGGCGCACTACCGCATCCAGCTCCTCGACCGCGGCACGGACAACCCGGACCAGCGCATTGCCGACGACCTGCACATGTTCGTCGACTACACGAGCGACCTTGCGCTGGGCCTGCTCTCGGCGGTGGTCACGCTGATTTCGTTCGTGGTCATCCTGTGGGGCCTCTCCGGCTCGCTGGAGTTGTGGGGCTTAAATATTCCCGGGTACCTGGTATGGACGGCGCTGATCTATGCGAGCGTCGGCACGGTGCTCACGCACTACGTTGGCCGCAAGCTGATCCCGCTGAATTTCATGCAGCAGCGCGTCGAAGCCGACTTCCGCTTCTCGCTGGTGCGGCTGCGGGAGAACAGCGAGGGCGTGGCGCTCTACCGGGGCGAGCGCGAGGAGCTCGGCGGGCTGCGCAACCGCTTTGCCGGGGTGATCGCCAACTGGTGGCAGCTCATGCGCAAGCGAAAGCAGCTGAACTGGTTCCAGTCGTTCTATGCGCAGCTCGCGATCATCTTCCCGTATATCGTGGTCTCGCCGCGTTTCTTTTCCGGCAGCATCCCTCTGGGCGCCATCTTCCAGACGGCCTCCGCGTTCGGCCAGGTGCAGGGCTCGCTCTCGTGGTTCATCAACGCGTACACCTCCTACGCCACCTGGAAGGCGACCGTCGACCGGCTGATCGGATTCCGCGCGTCGATCGAGCGCGTGCGCGACGAGGCCGACCAGCTCGACGGTGAACGCCTGGAATCTGCCGACGGCGCGATCGCGCTCGACGACCTCGCGATCGGACTGCCGCAGGGCGCGCCGCTCCTGAGTCCCACCTCGGTCCAGCTCAAGCCCGGCGAAGACGTGCTCGTGACCGGCCCCTCCGGTGCGGGCAAGTCCACGTTCTTCCGCTCGCTCGCGGGGATCTGGCCGTACTGGAAGGGCCGGATCAAGCTGCCGAAAGGCGCACGCTTGCTTTTCCTGCCGCAGAAGCCGTATCTGCCGCTCGGGTCGCTGAGACACGCCGTGAGCTACCCCGACGAGCCGACGGAGCATTCCGACGAGACCATCAAGAATGCGCTCAAGGCCGTAGGATTGCCGCAGCTCGCGGCCGATCTTGAGCGGAGCGAGAACTGGGCGCAGGTGCTCTCCGGGGGCGAGCAGCAGCGCCTCGCGTTCGCCCGCGCGCTGCTCAACCGGCCCGACTGGCTGTTCCTCGACGAGGCCACCGCCGCGCTCCCGGAGGAAGATCAGGCCGCGCTCTACCGGTTGCTGAAGGAGAGGCTGACCGGCACGACGCTCGTTTCCATCGGACACCGCGAGAGCCTCGGCGCCTACCACGACAAGCGGCTGGTATGGCAGGAGAAGCGGCTAGCCTTCGCGTAGCACAGCTGCTGGGACTTCGGCCCTGAGCGCCCGTCGCGTGCCGCTGGCAACGTGCAGGAGCACGACCTCCCTTTCCGCGACCGCCTCGACGCGATAGCCGCCGTCGAGGACATCGCCGGAGTTCACCTCGAAGATGTCGTTGCCGCGTACCAGAAACCGGC
>DASYPG010000483.1:0-3692 GCA_036006885.1 Burkholderiales bacterium
AGGTTGCTGAACGCGCCGAAGGACTACGCCTACGGCATGCGCGACTTCAACGTCGCCGACCTCGACGGCAACGAGCTGTGCTTCGGCATGGAATCGAAGCGCTGAAAACAGTTACAAGACGGTAACAAAACCCAAATCCGGAAGAAACGAACGGGCGCTTAACTACCCCCTCTCCACAACACAGGGTAGGGCGACATCATGAAGAAACGTTTCGGAGTTGGCGGCTTGCTGGTGCTTCTGCTTGCGGGCGGCGGAGCGCCGGCGCTGGCGTCCGATCCGGAGGCGAGCATGGCGGTAAAGCTCAGGGTGGGCGCCGACGAGTCGCTCGCCACGATCGCCTCCGCGAAAGGCGTGCAGATCTACGAATGCCGGGCGACCCAGGGGAAGTACGGCAAGTACGAATGGGCGTTGGTGGGTCCTGAGGCGGACCTTTTCGACACGCGCGGGATGAAGGTCGGGCGCCACTACACCGGCCCGTCCTGGGAGGCCAACGACGGCAGCAAGGTCGTCGGCAGCGTGCTCGCGAGCGCAACGGCACCCGACGCGGTGGCGATTCCCTGGCTGCTCCTGGGCGCGAAGTCGGTCGGCCCGGCTGGCACGTTCAGCACTGTCTCGAGCGTTCGGCGCGTGCACACGACCGGCGGCATCGCGCCCGATAGCGGATGCTCGGCGGCTGCGGCGGGCACGCTGGTTCGGGTCCCCTACACCGCGGATTACTACTTCTTCACCAAAGAATAGGGTTTCAGGCTTTCAAGGTCAGGCGGGCGATCAGCCCGCCGCCCGGTCGCGGCAGGAGCTCGAGCGCGCCGCCGTGGCCGCGCGCGACCCGCTCGACGATCGCGAGTCCGAGGCCCGCCCCGCTGGCGCCGCTGCGCGCGTCGTCGAGGCGCGTGAACGGCCGCTTCAGGCGTTCGACTTCGCCGGCCGGGATGCCCGGGCCGCGGTCGCGCACTTCGATCGCCACGCCGCCGATGTCCTTCTTTGCTTCGAGCTCTATGGGCTCGCCGGCATAGCGCAGCGCGTTGTCGACGAGGTTCGAGATCGCCCGCCGGAGGGCCATGCGCGCGAAGGGAAATGAAAGCCCCGTGTCGGCCCCGACGCTGACCTTCTTCTGCAGCCGCTGGTAGTGCTCGCCGAGCTCGTGCAGCATCGGGTCGAGCTCCTGGCGCGACTTGTCCTCGTTCTCGCCGCGGGCGAAGTCGAGGAACTGGCCGATGATGGTGTCGATCTCGCCGATGTCCTCGATCATCGCTTCGCTCGCCCCGCTCTCGGCGCCGCTCATCTCGAGCGCGAGGCGCAGGCGCGAGAGCGGCGTGCGCAGGTCGTGCGAGATGCCGGCGAGCACCATGGCGCGCTCGCGCTCCATGCTCGCCAGGCTGCTCGCCATGCGGTTGAACGCCTTCGCCACCGTGCGCAGCTCGCGCGGCCCCTCCTCGGCGAGCGGCTGGTGCGCGCCGCCGCCGCCGATGCGCAGCGCCGCGCGCGTCACCGCGGCGAGCGGCCGCGCCAGGTTCGAGGCGATGAGCCAGGCGCCGGCGAGCGACAGCGCGACTAGCGCAAGGCCCCAGCCCAGCCACTGCACGCCGAAGGCGTGCTCGAAGCGCTCCCGCGGCAGCATCACCCAGAACTCGTCCGAGTCGATGAAGAAGCTGACCCAGAAGCCGTCCTCGCCGTCGCGCTCGGAGGCGAAGCGCGTCTCGTTGCCGAGCGCTTGGCGCACGCGGCCGACCACCCGCTGGAACAACGACTCGTCGGGCAGCGCCACCAGCTTCTCGCTCGCGGTGGCGGGATAGACGCGCAGCCCCTCGGTGTCGTTCAGCTCGACCAGGAGCTGGCGCCGCAGGAACGGGTCGGCGGCGACCAGCGCCGCGCGCGTGAGGTTCACCGCGCTCACGGTCTGCTGCGCGAGCTCGCGCGAGCGCGGCTCGAGCTCGTACAGGCGGTAGATCTGGAACGAGGCGAGGACGGCGGTGACGATGAGCAGCGCGATGAGCAGGAACGATCGCGCGAAGAGCGACACTAGCGCTTATTCGGGCACGAAGACGTAGCCGAAGCCCCAGACGGTCTGGATGTGCTTCGGGTGCGAGGGGTCCTCCTCGACGATTTTGCGCAGGCGCGAGATCTGGACGTCGATCGAGCGGTCGAACACCTCGTACTCGCGCCCGCGCGCGAGCTCCATCAGCTTGTCGCGCGACATCGGCTCGCGCGGGTGCTGCACCAGGACCTTGAGCACCGAGAACTCGCCCGTGGTGAGCGGCACCGGCTTGGCGTCGCGCGTGAGCGTGCGCGTGGAGAGGTTGAGCGAGAACTTGCCGAACTGGAACAGCTCGGTGGTGGCGCTGGGCGCGCCGGGGACTCCGGCCGGCGAGCGCCGCCGAAGCACGGCGTTGATGCGCGCGAGCAGCTCGCGCGGGTTGAACGGCTTGGGCAGGTAGTCGTCGGCGCCCATCTCGAGGCCGACGATGCGGTCGACCTCGTCGCCTTTCGCGGTGAGCATCACGATCGCCGGGGCGTTGGCCTGCCCGCGCAGGCGCCGGCAGATGGCGAGGCCGTCCTCGCCGGGCAGCATGAGGTCGAGCACCAGGAGGTCGTAGCGCTCGCGCGCGAGCTGCTTGTCCATGGCCTGCCCGTCGGCGACCGCCTTCACCTCGTAGCCTTCGCCCCCGAGGTAGCGCACCAGCAGATCGCGCAGGCGCTGGTCGTCGTCGACGATGAGGATGCGGGTCTTGAGCTCCGCCATGGGTCGTTAGGTTAAGTGAATTTTTGGCGTCAACCCGGCGACAGGTTACCAATTGTTACACCGGCCCGGAGCCCGCGTCTTATCATCCCCGACGTGAAAATGACGGCGTTCGGCGTCCTTGCGCTCGCCGTGGCACTCGCCACGGGGAGCGCACTCGGCCAGCAGAAGGGCCGGGACGATCGCAAGCAGCCGCAACCGCGCCAGATGAAGCAGGAGGACCGCCAGCGCATGCGCGATGATGTGCGCGACGCCTACCGCGATCGCCAGGCGCGCCCGGATCGGCCGCGCCAGATGTCGCCCGAGGAGCGCGACAAGCTGCGCCGCGACATCGACGAAGCGAACCGCCAGCTGCGGAAATAAATCGTTACACAATCGGACAGCGCCGCGCGCCGCCTTGCCCGAAGCTGGGCGGCATGTGGAAGGCCCTTTTCGTCGTCGCGGCGTTGTGCGTTTCGGCGAGCCCGCTCGACGCGGCGCCGAGGGATAACGGCAAGCGCATCGAGAAGACGCAGCGCAGCGACAACCTGCGGCGGGACGTTGAGCGCATTTCCAGCGAGATCTACCGGCGCAAAGACGCGCCACCACCCCAACGGCGCCGCTAACTGGCGCTTTCGGAACGTTCAGCGGAGCGGCCGTCGTTCGCCGCCGGCACTGACTTGAAGAACCGGTACGCGTTCTTGCCGGCCTGCTTCGCCTCGTACATCGCCGCGTCGGCATGCTTGAGCAGCGTTGCGGCGTCGCCCGCGTCGTCGGGGAAGAGGCTCACGCCGATGCTCGCCGAGATCCGCACCGGCGCGCCGGCGCCGATGTCATAGGGCTCGGCGAGCGCGGCGAGGAGCTTCGTCGCCACGCGCTCGGCCGGCGCGGCGTCGTTGATGTCCTCCAGCAGCACGAAGAACTCGTCCCCGCCGAGGCGCGCGACCGGGTCGCCGGCGCGCAGCGCGGCGCGCAG